>CAZDAV010000015.1:0-13544 GCA_964503725.1 uncultured Steroidobacteraceae bacterium | reverse complement strand
GCTAGCGGTCCCGCTGGCTCGCGTCAGCGAGGACGACGGCGATGCGCCCTGCCGTCCGCGCGTTGCTCACGATCAGACCGATGTTTGCGCGCAGCGTTCGCCCGCCCGACAGCTCGGCCACCCGACCCAGGATGTATGGCGTCACGGCCCCGCCGGCGATCTTCTCCTGCGCGGCGGCCGCGGTCGCCGCCTCGATCCAGGCCGTGACCTCGGCGAGCGGAATGGCCACCTCCTCTGGCGGCGGCTGCACGACGAGGATGCCGCCCGAGCCCGGGATCGCGAAATGGAGGCCGATCGCCTGCGCGGCGTCGAGCGGCGTCTCGACTCGATGTGGAACCGGCAGCCCGGAATCGGGGCTGTAGAAGGCCGGCAGCTCGTCCACGCCCAAGCCGATCACCGGCACGCGGCGGGTCTCGAGCAGCTCCAGGGTCGCCGGCAGGTCGAGGATCGACTTCGCCCCGCTGCTGACGACCGCCACGCGGGTGGCGGCCAGTTCATCGATGTCGCTGCTTACGTCGAACGAGGCGGCGGCCCCGCGATGCACGCCGCCGATGCCGCCGGTGGCGAAGACGCGGATCCCGGCCATGGCGGCGATGCGCATGGTGGCGCTCACCGTGGTGGACGCCAGCCGGCCCGATGCGAGCAGTGGAGCGAGGTCGCGCGAGGCGGCTTTAGCCGCGCCGGCCGCCGGATCTGCCAGCCGCTCGAGGACCGCGGGCGGGGCACCGACCAGCAGCCGTCCCGCGTCGATGGCGGTCGTCGCCGGCACCGCTCCTGCCTCGCGGACCGCGTGCTCGGCCGCCTGCGCCGTCTCCAGGTTGTAGGGAACCGGCAGCCCCTGGGCGATGAGGCTCGACTCCAGCGCGACCACGGCGCGTCCGTCGGCGAGCGCGGCCGCCACCTCGTCGGCGATCCAGAGGCGGTCCATGGCGGTCATGCGGCCTGCCCCGGCTCGCCGGCGACGCGACCCTGCGCCCCGTGGACCCGCGAGACGAGCCCGCCGAGCCGCGAGCCGGCCTCCATCGCCGCGCGCAGGGTGGCCACGTCCAGCGGCCAGTTGGCGTCGAGCAGGCCGCCGATCAGGCCAGCTGCGTAGGCGTCTCCGGCGCCGGTCGCATCGACCATCGGGGTGGCGGGGTCCTCGGCCGGCACCGATAGTGCGAAACGGGGCCCGGCCGCCGACGATCCGAGGGCGGCGCCGGTGACGACGGCGATCACACCCGGGAATGCGCCCGCCAGCGCATCGGCGCCGGCCGGCAGCGACGGCAGGTCGCGATCGAGGAGCGCGACTGCCTCCTCGCGACCCAGCACCAGCAACCGGATGCCCGCCGCCTCGATCCGCGCCCGCACCCGCGCCGCGCGAACAGGATCGGGTGGCAGCGAGCCGCCCCCCATGCTGACCGGCACTGCGGCCGGCAATGAACCGAGAACGGCAGCCAGGGCGTCGCCGGTGGTGTCGTCGGCAAGCGGATAGCCCGAACAGTGGACCCACGCCACCCCGGCGCAGGCCGATGCCACCGCCGCTGGATCGAGGGTCACCCGGTCGGAGAGCATCGCCCGCTCGCCGGCGCGGTCGAGGAGTGCCACCACCGTGCCGCTGCGCTCGGCCGGCAGCCTGACGAGCGCGACCCCCTCGGATTCGATTGCGGCGCGCAACAGGTGCCCAGCGGCGTCGTCGCCGATCGCTGCCGCCAGCCGCACGCCGACCCCGGCGCGGGCGAGGCGGACCGCCAAGTTACCGCCCTGTCCCCCCGGCGCGAGGCTGATCTGCGCCGTCACGTCGCCGCCCGGTCGAGCGGCCTCGGCCGAGCGGACCGTCACGTCCAGGGTGCAGTCACCGACCACCGTCACGAGCATCAGCGGAACGACGGCAGGCGCCGCCGCAGCGTCACCATGGCCTCCGGGTGGCATAGCCTTCATCGGTCCGGTGCCAGAACGCGACCTCCGGGTCCGCCAGCCGCCAGCAGAGCCAGACCGTCATGCCGTCGCGCTCGCCGGGAAAGTCGACGAGGCCCATCTCGATATCGCGCAACTCCACCCCCAGGTCGCCCAGGAGCGTCAGGAGGTTGCGCATCCCCTCGCGGATCTCGGCCACCTCGGCTTCCCTTCGCCCTGCAGCGATGGCTGCCGCCGGATCGCCATTGGCGTCCAGCTGGCGGTGCATATCGGCGTGCGATACGTCCAGCCGGCGCTGCTCCACGGCGAGCTGCAGCAGCATGGCGCGCACCTGGGGAACCACGGCATTTGCCTCGTCGATGGTGTAGGTGCGACGAGCGTCCGGCATGGCCGCCCGATGGTAGCAGCACCTTTCGACCGCGCCCGCTCTGCTAGCATCGACCCACTTCAGCTGCGGGCCTGCTCCGCGCCGCGACGGCGCCCGCGATCTTCGCAGGAGGCGTCAGCCATCTCCGATGGCCAATGAGACGCGCGGCCACCGCGGCCCGAACGACGATGAGCTGCCGAGCGGGCTCGATCCGTACACGGAGTGGGACGACTTCGACCTGCCCGCCTACGTCGGTCGGACCAGCTTCCAGAAGCTCCCCGAGCTGACCGATGGCGAGGCGCTCCGCGCTCGCCGACCCGATGTGGCGATCGTGGGGGCTCCCCTGGACGACGGGGTGAGCCACCGTCCCGGGGCGAGATTCGGACCTCGCGCGATCCGTGCCGCGACATACCACTCCGGCTCGCCGAACTCGCTCCAGCTTGGCATCCAGCCGTTCGAGTGGATGGACGTGGTCGATGCTGGGGACGCCCCGATCGTGCCTGCCAACCTGGAGCGCGGGCACGAGGTCATCCGCCGCAAGGTGCTGGAGGTGGCCAGCGCCGGCGCCATCCCGATCGTGCTCGGCGGCGACCATTCGATCACCTTCCCATCGGCCTCGGCGGTGGCGGAGGCGGTCGCGCCGCGCCGCCTGGGGATCGTCCACTTCGATGCGCACGCCGACACGGCAAACACGACCTGGGGCGTTCTCCGCTCCCACGGCACGCCGATGCGGCGGCTGATCGAGTCGGGGGCGGTGGACGGGCGCAACTTCGTGCAGGTCGGCCTGCGCGGCTACTGGCCGCCGCCCGAGACGCTGGAATGGATGCGCGAGCACGGACTGCGAACCCATTTCATGACTGAGATCGAGGAGCGCGGAGCGGAGGCCGTCATGGTCGACGCCATTGCCGAGGCGCTCGACGGACCGGAGGTCATCTACCTCTCGATCGACATCGACGTGATCGATCCGGGGATGGCGCCGGGCACCGGCACGCCGGAGCCGGGCGGCATGCTCACCCGGGAGCTGCTGCGCGCGATTCGCCAGGTCGTCCTGTCGGTCGAGCTTGTCGGCATGGACGTGGTCGAGGTGGCGCCCGCGTATGACGTGAGCGAGATCACGGCCGCGGCGGCGCACCGCTGCGTGATGGAGGCGATCAGTGCGCTGGCGGCCAAGCGGCGTGATGCCGGTGGTGCCCCCCGCCCGAGCGGGCGCTCGCGCGACGGCTAGCCGGTCACCGTAAAGCCGGCCTCGGCCGCCGGCACCCCGCCGCGTTCGACGCGGATCGTGTAGGTCCCAGGGTCGAGCCCACTGAATCGGAACCGCGCCCAGCCATTGCACGAATCGCCACACCCGATCGAGCCGAGGGAGAGGCTGCCGGTGCCCTCCTCGGTGCCGGACGCGTCCAGGATCTTCACGCCGAGCTCATCGGAATTGTTGCCCTTGCGGAAGCCGACCCAGATCCAGACCGAGCCGCCCGAGATGCTTGCCCCGCTCGAGTTGCAGCCGTCATCGCTCTGCGGTTCGTCGAGGCACGGCTCGGTGCGGGCCGTGAACCCGTCGGCGAAGGTGAACGGAGGGAGGCTGGGGTTGGCGGTCGCCGCCGCGGATGCGCTGGGGAGCGAACTGAGACTTGGCACGGGGCTGGCCGTCGGAGACGCGGTGACGGTCGGTGTGGGCGAGGGTGTCGCCTCCGCCACGCCGCCCGCGAAGATGCCGGAGATGAACGCCCCGACGCCGATGGCCAGGATGCCGAGCAGGACGAACCCGCCGATCGCCAGCGCGCTCGTTCCCCCGGCGGAGCGATCACGACCGCCGCGCCCCGTGGCGTATCGGTAGTCGTAGGGCTCCTCGTCCTCGTAGAGCTCTTCGGGTGCGGCCCACACCTGCTCCCGGGCGGGCTCGGGGGGCTGAGGTTGCGGCTCGGGCGCTCGCTGCTGTTCAGGGACGACCGGCGCGGGTGGGGGTGGCTCGGCCTGGGGAGGCGTGACCGCTGATGGCGCGACGGGCGGCGGCGCGACGGGCTGAGGCGCCACGGGGGGTGGGAAGAGGGGTGGCGGTCGCTCGTCGAAGCCGGGCGGCGTGTTGTCGACGCGCGCCGCGCCACCCTCGTCGGCCTTGCCGCCCGGGTGAACGAGCTCGTCCTCGGGCTCGGGCCGGAAGGGCCGATACGCCGAGCGGCCGCTCTCGTCCCATCCCTCGCCGGCAGGCGTGCCGCGCCGGAAGGCTGCATCCCCCGGGCGCCGTGTGCGCATTCGCTCCTGCAGCTCATCGCGGTCGAGGCCGCGCGGACGCGCGCGCGCCGATGCCGGAATCGGCATGCCGCACTGCGTGCAGAACGCGGTTGGCGGCGTGGAGCGGTGGCAGGTGGGGCATCGAATCTGCCCCGGCAGGGGAGTCGACATTCGTGGCAGCGTACATGACGGCGGCGAGCCGACGCCAGCGGTCGGCCAGGCCGGTCAGGCGCCCGGGCGCTTCCATTCACTGCCGTCCGCGAAGCGCTCGAGCTTCCAGATCGGCAGTCGTGCCTTGATCGCTTCGATCACGAAGCGGTTGGCCTCGTACGCAGCGGATCGGTGCGGCGCCGCGCTCACGATCGCCACCGCCGCCTCGCCGATCGGCACCGGGCCGACCCGATGTACGACCGCCACCGCACTCTCCGGCCAGCGGGCCTCCGCCTCGGCCACGATCTGCTCGAGGACGGTATCGGCCATCTCGGGGTAGGCCTCGTACTCGAGCGCAATCACGGGGCGACCATCATCGGCATGGTCTCGGGCGCGCCCGATGAAGGTGACGAGAGCCCCGTGCCGACGCTCGGCCACGGACGCCTCGAGGGCGACCACGTCGATCGGGCCACCGGTCAGCCCTGCCGGATGCGCGCCGCCGCTGACCGGGGGCAGGAAGGCAACCTCGTCACCGTCGAGCAGCGGAAGATCCCACGTGGCATACGCCCCGTTGTGGGCGGCCCGCACGAAGGGGCGATGGGCCACCAGTCCGGGGTACTGCCCGGCCAGCAGCTCCCATGCGTCGGTGACCAATGCCCCGGCTGGGAGGGTCAGCACCGCGCGATCGACGGCCAGCTCGCGCAGCGTCGCGAAGGTACGGACGGTCACCTGCACGGGGTCAAACCGGGACGCCCGTCAGGAGTGCGAGGCTGGCCCCGGCGATCGAGCCCGCCATCACCAGCGCCAGGCAGACGTAGAGGAGACCGGTACTGGCCTGCAGCGACGCGGCGCGGGTGGCCAGCATGGCCAGGATGGTGACGCCGATGGGCAGGAGGATCCCCGCCCCCAGGCGCAGCCAGGTGAGCCAGCCGATCGGCCCGTCGAGAGGCCCGGAGCTGACCGTCAGGATGGCCACCGCGAAGGCGAGCCCCTGGAGGGCGAGCGAGATGAGCAGCACCCACATCATCCTGCGCAGCGGCGTTGGCGACAGCTGCGGCGTGACGAGGTACCAGTGCCCGAGCAGCATCGCCGCGTTGGCGGCTCCCAGCGCCAGCGCGGCCAGGATCAGCTGGGCGGTGAAGAGCAGCGGGGAGAAGGTAACGCCGGTGGCCGCCAGCGAGGCGAGTGCCATGATGCCCGCGGTCCCTGCCGCGATGGCGATGCCACTGCGCGGCAGCCCTGCGACGGACACGACAAGGTACGCACCGACGAGGCCGGCGAATGCCCATACCAGGCCCCGCCGCAGAGCGGCCGTGGCTTCGACCTCGGTCCCCGGCGCGAGGTTCAGCTCCGAGACGAGGAGGATCGCGGCGCAGACGGTGAGCAGCACGGCCATGAAGAGCCGGTAGCCGCGCGTCGTGCCGCCGAGCAGCTCCGTTCCACCGACCACCAGCAGCGAGCCGGCGGTGAGCGTCGCCCAGAAGATCCAGTTGACGAAGGGGAGCGCCGAGATGGTCATCGATCGCGGCGTCAGGCCGACAGGCTGCCGGTGAGGCCGATCTCCACCCATCCGTCCGGGCTGACACGGACCGGGAACGTCTCCACCGGCTCGGTGGCCGGCAGAGCGACGGCCTGCCCGGTGCGCACGTCGAAGCAGCCGCCGTGCCACGCACAGACGAGCACCTCGTCGCGTGGGTCGAAGCCGGCCTCCGAGAGGGGGAAGTCCTTGTGGCTGCAGTTGTTCTGCACGGCGAAGAACTCGCCGGCGTGGCGAACCAGCACCACCGGCCGCCCGTCGATCTCGACCGGGATCAGCTCCCCGTCACGCAGCTCGTCGGCGGGCAGCACGCGGGCGTAGCGCAGCGTCATCGTCATCGGTGCAGCGGGCGAGGGCACCGCGTCAGAGCGGCCGAGCGAACGCGAGCAGGCGAGGTTCCGTCATGTCCTCGATCGACCAGCGCAGGCCCTCGCGACCGATCCCGGAGTCCTTCACCCCGCCATACGGCATCGCGTCGGTGCGCCAGGTCGGGACGTCGTTGACGATGACGCCGCCAACCTCGAGCTCGTCGTGCGCCAGCAGCGTGCGCTCCAGGTCGTTGGTGAAGACGCCGCACTGCAGGCCGAACTGGCTGTCGTTGATCTCGGCCAGGCCGGCGGCGAAGTCGGGCACCCCGAACAGATTGACGACCGGGGCGAAGACCTCCTCGCCGCAGACGCGGGCGTCCTTCGGGACGTCGACCAGGACGGTGGGCGGGTAGAAGAGCCCGTCCGGCTGCCCGCCGGTCAGGGCTCGCGCGCCGCGGTCCAGCGCCTCGCCGACCCACTCGTGGGTGCGTGCCACCGCCTTGGCGTCGACCATCGGTCCCAGGTCAGTGGCGGGGTCCAGGGGGCTCCCCATGCGCACCTGGCGCACCTTGTCGACGAAGCGACGCTCGAACTCGGCGTAGACCGATTCGACGACATAGATGCGCTGCACGCTGATGCACACCTGCCCGGAGTAGGCGAAGGCCCCGAACGCCAGCCGGGCCACCGCCCAATCGAGGTCTGCCGTCTCGTCCACGATCGCCCCGGCGTTGCCACCCAGCTCGAGCACGACCTTCTTCTTGCCGGCATCCGCCTTCATCTTCCAGCCGACCGACGGGGAGCCGGTGAAGCTCAACAGCTTGAAGCGGTCGTCGGCCACCATCAGATCGCCGGTGGGGCGGTCCATGGGCAGGATGCTGACCGCGCCCTTGGGCAGGGCGGTCTCGGCCAGGTAGCCGGCGACGCGCAGCATGACCAGCGGGTCCTTGGACGGGGGCTTGAGGACGATGCTGCAGCCGGCGGCGATCGCCGGCGCCACCTTGTGCGCGGCCAGGTTGAGCGGGAAGTTGAAGGGGCTGATGCCCGCCACCGGGCCGATCGGGTAGCGCCGCACGATCCCACTGCGGCCCCGGTTGGCGACGCTCCAGTCGAGCGGCAGCCACTCCCCGTTGATGCGCAGCGCCTCCTCGGCGGCCGTCCGGAAGGTGAGGGCCGCACGGGCCACCTCGCCCTTCGCGTCCCGGATCGGCTTGCCCGACTCGCGGGTCAGCAGCTCGGCGAGCTCATCAGCGTCGTCGCTGATGCGCGCCGCCACGTGGGCCAGCGCGTCGCGCCGCTCGTAGCTCGCCAGCCGGCGCGTCGCACCGAATGCGTCGACGGCGGCCGCGGTCGCCTCCTCGAGCTGCTCCCGTCCCGCCTGCCAGGTGGTCGCCACCAGCTCGCCGGTGGCGGGGTCACGGACCTCGAGCGGGGTGCCGGCGCGCACGAAGTCGCCGGCGAGGTAGATGGGGACGGTGTCGGAGATCACCTGGGTGGTCACCGCCGCATTCTACGACCGCGTCGCGCCCGGGCCGCTGCGGCCGACGAGCGGCCTGCCCCCGTAACATGAGGCGGTGAACCCGGTCTACCTGCTGCTCGAGGTCTCCGCGTCGGTCTTCTTCATCGGCGCGGCGATCGTCGCGCTGCGACGAGGCCGGCTCCCCTTCCTGGAGCTGATCAGCGCAGCGGCCTTCGGGATTCTGCTCGAGGAGGGCGACCAGCTCGTCTTCGAGACCTACCACTACTCCGCCGATTGGATCCTCACCATCGATCGGGCGCCGATCGTCATCGGCCTCACCTGGGCCCTGATCATCGCCGGCGCGATGCGGCTGACCGATGCCCTCGGCGTGCGACGTCGGTACGCGCCATTCGTCGATGCGGTGCTCGCCATCAGCCTGGACCTCGCCTTCGATGCAATTGCGATCCGCATCGGACTGTGGACCTGGCGCGGCATCGGTCCAAGCGAGGGCTGGTTCGGCGTGCCGGCCGGCAATTTCTACGCCTGGCTCTTCGTGACCCTCGCATTCAGCGTCCTGACCCGCTGGCTGCGCGACATCTCGCGAAGGCGCACGACGCTTGAATGGCTGCAGCTGGCGGTCCCGATTCCCGCCTGGATCCTGCTGTTGGTGGGCCTCGTGCCATTCAGCATCCTGCGTCCGATGGTCGACCCGCACCAAGGTGGCGGGCTCTGGCTGTTCGGGGTCGCGATGCTCGCCTTCCTGCTCGTCTCGGCCTGGGGCGTCTTCGGGCCCGATCGGATCGCCCCCAACGGGCAGTCGATGGCGATCGTCCACCTGCGCCTGGCGCTCGCCATGCGGGTCGCGATCCACGGCTTCTTCCTGACCGCCCTCCTGCTCATGGGGGGCGCCGTCGCGTACCCGGTCCTGCTCGTGGTGGCGCTGCTCCTGCTGGCGCTGGAATGGCCACTCGGGCAGCTCGTCCACGCGCGCCATGCGGAGGCACAGGCGACCTCGCCCGGACCGATGCCCGAGGGCGGCCCCGCACCCGCCGAGACCTACCGTTAGCCATGGTCAGTGACGCGGCGGCGGCAGTGGACTGGGAGCGCGCCGGCGCCGAGTGCATCGAGCACCTGCGCGCCCTGATCCGGATCCCGAGCGTGAACCCGCCGGGCACCGCGGATGGCGGCGCCGGACGCGATACGAACGGCGGCGAGACGGCGGCGGCGGCCTACTGCGCCGAGGTGCTGACCTCGGCCGGGATCGGCGCCGAGGTGCTGGAGACGATCCCGGGCCGCGGCTCGTGCTTCGCACGCCTGCCCGCCACGGTGGCCGACCCCCTCCCGCCGCTGCTCCTCCTCTCGCACGTCGACGTGGTGCCGGTCGAAGCGCAGGCCTGGACGCGCGACCCGTTCGGCGCGGAGCTGATCGACGGCGTCATCTGGGGCCGCGGCGCGGTCGACATGAAGGACATGGTGGCGATGGAGCTGTCGGTCATGCTGGCGCTCCACCGGTTCGGTGGTGAGCGTCGCCGCGATGTCATCTTCGCGGCCCTCTCCGACGAGGAGGCCGGCGGGTCGTTCGGCGCCGGGCACTGGGTCGCGGAGCGGCCCGACCTGTTCAGCGGGAGTGACGGCCGTCCCGCGGCGGCGGCGCTCAACGAGGTCGGCGGCTACTCGACGACGATCGGTGGACGCCGGGTCTACGCCATCCAGGTCGCCGAGAAGGGGATCATCTGGACGCGCCTCCGGTCGAGCGGCACGCCCGGGCATGCCTCGATGCCCCACCCGGACAACGCCGCCATCAAGCTGGCCGAGGCCGTGACCCTGCTCGCGCAATCCGAGCACGCGACGCGCCTGACGCCGACCGTCCGGGGATTCTTCGCGGCGCTTGGCCTCGACGCAGTGACCGCGCAGCTTGACCGCGGCGACGAGGCCGAGGCGCTTCGCTCCCTGGACGCTGCCATCGACGACCCGGTGCTGCGCCGCTCGCTGCGGGCCATGCTGCGCGACACCGTCACCCCCACCTTGCTGCGGGCCGGCCAGAAGGTCAACGTCATCGCCGGCAGCGGGGAGGCGGAGGTCGATGTTCGCACCCTGCCCGGCACCGATCAGCCGGCCCTGCTCGCCGAGATGCAGCGGATGGTCGGCGATCGGGCGATCGTGGAGGGGGTTGTCGTGCTGCCGCCGATCGAGGCACCGTCCGACGCGGAGATCGTGCAGCTGATGCACGCGGCTCTCGCCGCCGCGGATCCGGAGGCCACGTCCGCCCCGATGATGATCACGCCCGGAACCGATGCGAAGTGGATGGCCAGGCTCGCCATCCCCACCTACGGCTTCGCCCCGCTGCGGCTCGACGCCGATGTCCCCTTCCTGTCGCTGTTCCATGGGCACGACGAGCGGGTGCCGGTCAGCGCGCTGCGCTTTGGACTGCCGGTCCTGCACGAGGTGGTGAGCCGCTTCGTCGGCCAGGCACGGATCTAGGTCCCCGGAGCGTGCTCGGCTATACTCGCCGCCAGTTTCAAGCGACGATCAGGCACGGATGACCGACCAGAACGATCTGACCGATCAGGCGCCCGAGCCGCGGGTGCACGCCTTCGTGTTCCCCGGCCAGGGCTCCCAGTACGTGGGGATGGGCGCGGCCCTCCTCGAGCGCTCTCCCGCCGCTGCGGCGGTGATGGAGCGCGCCGACGCAGCGCTCGGCTTCCCGCTCTCGCGCCTCATCGCCGAGGGGCCGGCGGAGGAGCTGGACCTCACGGTCAATGCGCAGCCGGCCATCCTGGCCACCAGCGTCGCCTACCTGGAAGCGATGCGGGCCGAGGCGCGCGAGGCCGATGTCGAGCTGGCGCCGCTGCGCGTCGCCGGCCACTCGGCCGGCCAGTACGCCGCCGCCGTCGCCGCCGACGCGATCGACTTCGAGACGGCGATCGAACTCGTCCGCGAGCGCGGGCGGATCATGCAGGAGCGCGGCATCGAAGGCGGGATGGGCGCCGTCATCGGCCTCTCCGACGAGCAGGTGCACGAGATCGTCGACGCCGCGCGCGAGCACGGTGAGATCGGCATCGCGAACGCCAATGCGCCGGGCCAGATCGTGCTCTCCGGGGTCATCCCGGCGCTCGCCTTCGCGCTGGAGATGAGCAAGACGGTCGGCGCACGCAAGGCAGTTCGGCTGGCCGTGAGCGTCGCCAGCCACTCGCCGCTGATGCGCCGCGCGCGAGACGAGTTCGGCGCGATCCTGGCCAAGGTCCCCTTCCGCGAGCCGCGGGTACCGATGCTGGGCAACGTCCACGCCACCGTCATCCGCACCGCGGACGGCCTGCGTCGCGAGCTGACCGAGCACCTCGTCCACGGCGTGCAGTGGACCCAGACGGTGCGCCACATGGCCGCCGACGGGGTCACCGACTTCGTGGAGATCGGGCCCGGACGGGTGCTCAGCGGGCTGATCAAGCGGATCGCACCCGAAGCCCGAACTCACGCGCTCGACGCCCCCGGCTCCTCCGGCCCGCTGTGGCTGCCCGGCTCGGACGAGGAAGCGGCGTGACCGTCCGTCGCGTGGTCGTCACCGGGATGGGGGTGGTCTCGCCGGTCGGCATCGGCGCCGCTGCGTCCTGGGACGCGCTCGTCGCCGGGCACTCCGGGATCGCCGACATCACCCTCTTCGACACCACCGACTACCCGATCCACATCGCCGGCGAGGTCACGGGCTTCGACGCCACCCAGTACATGGACGGCAAGGATGTGCGGCGCCACGACCGCAACACGCATTTCGCGGTGGCGGCGGCCGGCGAAGCGCTGCGCGACGCCGGCCTGCTCAACGCCGACGGGTTGCTCGACACCGGTCAGGCCGACGCTGACCGCTTCGGGATGATCGTGGGGACAGCCATCGGCGGGATCGGGATGATCTCCGACGGCATCGCCACCATTCGCGATCGGGGTCCCGGCCGCGTCTCGCCCTTCCTCCTCCCGCACATGATCCCGGACGCCGCCTCTGGGCAGGTCGCCATCCAGTTCGGCATCCGCGGCCCGAACCTGGCGGTGGTGAGTGCCTGTGCCACCGGCGGCCACGCCATCGGTGAGGCGATGGAGACGATCGTGCGGGGGCAGGCGGACATGATGCTCGGCGCCGGCACGGAGGCGGTGATCGTGCCCCTGGCGTTCGCCGGCTTCGGGCAGATGAAGGCGCTCGGCTCGCCGATCGACCCCGACACCGGGGCATACGACCCGACCATCGCGTCCCGACCGTTCGACGCCACCCGCAACGGCTTCGTGGTCTCCGAGGGCTGCGCGGTCCTGGTGCTCGAGGAGCTGGAGCACGCCCGCGCGCGCGGCGTGACGCCGATCGCCGAGGTGATCGGCTACGGCTCGGCGAGCGATGCGTTCCACATGGCGGCTCCCGCCGAGCGCGGCGAGGGGAACCAGCGATCGATGCGCGCCGCGCTGGAGCGCGCAGGCATCGGGCCGGATGGGGTCGACTACATCAACGCCCATGGCACCAGCACCCCGCTCAACGATCGCTACGAGACGAACGCCATCAGCGACGTCTTCGGCGCGCATGCCGCGAAGCTGGCGGTCAGCTCCACCAAGAGCATGACCGGCCACATGATGGGCGCCGCCGGCGCATTCGAGGCCTTCGTCTGCGCCCGGGTGGTCCAGAGCGGCTGCATCCCGCCCACCATCAACTACCGCCACCCGGATCCCGAGCTGACGCTCGACTACGTGCCCAACACCGCTCGCCAGACCGATGCCCGGGTCGCCCTGTCGAACTCGCTGGGACTCGGCGGGCACAACAGCTCGCTGATCCTGAGCCGAGTCGAGGCGTGAGCGGCACCCCATGAGCCGGGACGCCGCGCGCCGGGCGGTCGTGACCGGGCTGGGAGCGATCACCCCCATCGGCAATGACGCCGAGACCTTCTGGCGCAACCTGCTGGCCGGCACCAGTGGCGTTGGGCCGATCACGACCTACGACCCCGCTGGCGAGGAGGTGCGCATCGCTGCGGAGGTCAAGGGGTTCGACCCGGAGAGCTTCATGGACTTCAAGCAGGCGCGGCGCATGAGCCGCTTCAGCCAGCTCGCCGTTGCGGCCGCCGCGCAGGCGATCGCCGAGGCCGGGCTGGAGGTGACCAACGCCAACCGCGACGACATCGCGGTGGTGGTCAACACCGGGGGGGGCGGGATCGGCGACGTCGCAAACGGGGAACGGACGTTCCTCGAGCAGGGCGGCAAGCGGGTCAGTCCGTTCATGGTCCCGATGCTCTCGCCGTCGATGGCCGCCTGCCAGATCAGCATCCAGAACGGCCTGCGGGGGCCGGTGATGACCTCGGTCGCCGCCTGCGCGTCCGGGGTCCAGGCCCTGATCGAGGCGCAACGATTGATCGAGCATGGCGACGTGGACGTGGTCATCGCCGGCGGCACGGAGAGCGCGATCCTGCCGGTCGCCTTCGCAGCCCTGGCCAACATGGGGGCGCTCTCCAAGCGCAACGACGAGCCGGAGCGCGCATCGCGGCCCTTCGATGCCGACCGCGACGGCTTCGTCTTCGGCGAGGGCGCCGCCGTGCTGGTGGTCGAGGCGGCCGAGCACGCCGAGCGCCGCGGAGCGCCCATCCT
>CAZDAV010000014.1:0-15540 GCA_964503725.1 uncultured Steroidobacteraceae bacterium | reverse complement strand
AGGGCAGTGGTCGTTGTCGCCGCGCTCAGACCGGCTTGGGGTCTCACGGCCAGCAGCGCGAACACGATGACGGCTGCCAGAAGCGCCGAGAACTTCCGCACGATGGATTCCCCATGTAGCGGGAGCAACAAATGATACACCAGAACGTCGTTGCGGGCTTGTCGGGGCATCCCGTCCGGCATCCCCTGGCGCGGCTGCCGCGCCAGAGGATGGCCGCCGCCAGCGCGGCCGCTGAGCCGGACGATGCGCTGCGCGATCTCGAACGCGCGCGGTCGCTCCACCGCGGCGAGTACCTAGACGATTGCCCCTTCTACGGCGACCCGGCGCTGGTGGAGGAGCGGCGCGAGCTGCGCCGCGGCCGATGCGTTGAGCTGCTGCCGCGCCCGGCGAGCGCTACGAGCGCCGCGGCGACCGACCGGCGGCCGCGGCCTCCTTTAGGCAGGCGCGGAGCGTCTCGGGCGACGACCTGCCACTGGCCGATGAGGCCCTCAACCGCCTCGGCGCGTTGGTCTGAGGCGGCGACCCTCGGCGCGCCAGTAGGCCAGGATCGCTTCGGCGTGCCGACGGGTGGCACGCAGCTGGTCGCGCACGTGCCTGACAGTCAGGGGACCGCGCTCGGCGATGGCATCCACCCGCGCGCGCAGCGCAACCCAGACATCGCCCGGATAGTCGATCCTCGGCCCGACCGCGACAAGCTCACCGGCGATCCGCATCTGGTCGATCAGCGCGGCCGGGATGCCGAGACGCGCCGCCACGCCCTCCGCCGGCGGTGGCGTCAGGCCGGCTTCACGCAGGACGGTGAGCAGTTGCTCGACCCGCTCGCGCATGATCGGATCGAGGACGGGCGCGTGGTCCGCCAGGCGAACCCGATGCCCCTGTCGCAGCATCGTCCCCGACGCCACGAGGCCGTCCACCACGGCACGCAGGTCGGCATCGGTCAGCGACAGTGGCAGGGACCCGCGGTGGCCGGATGCCCGGCGCGGCTCTGCGGCCCGCGTCTCGGCGACCACGGTGTCGACCCGCACGTCGGTGCGCAACGGCTCGCGTCGGTGGAGGCGACGCAGCGCTGCGATCAGGCGGCGTTCTGCCAGTCGCCGCTGGGCGGGATCCATCGGTCCAGGGCCATCCAGCCCGGATGGGGCCGTCACTCCGCAGTCGGGGTGAGGCGACCGCCCTCGACGGCGATCCGAATCGCCTGCGCCTCCTCGTCGGAGAGGGTGTGCTTCGACTCGCCCGCCTCGACCGGCTTGGCGAAGACGCGCGTCTGTCCCCGACCATGGAGGCTGCTGAGCACGATCCCGTCGCGTCGATCATCAAGGAGGGCGATGGCGAAGCTCTGGTCGGACCCGGTGTCCTCGAAGGGGTTGAAGCGCACCATGCCGATGTGCTGCAGGCTGCCGCGCGACCGAAGCTCGAGCACCTCGTGCAGCTTGGCCAGCTCCTCCAGCCTGGTGCCGACCTCGACCACCCTGCCGAGGTGCGCGTCCAGGAGCTGCTGGAGCGATTTGCCCTCGCTGTCGCTGACGAGCGAGCGGTAGGTCTGGGTCGCGCGACGGAGGCGCGTTGACTGCACCACGGCCACCACCACCAGGCCGATGACCACCGCCCCGAGGACACCGACGACGAGCGCCAGGTTGTCCACGAGGGTGCGGTTCAGGTCGGGCACGGGCGCTGGTATCATACCGCCCCCACTCGGCATTTCGGCCGTGATGAGCATGCCGGCGCAGGTCGGTCAGCAGGAGGTTCGATGGCGCGACGAGGCGGAAAGGCGGCCAGCCGGCGCGAGCGCCAGCGACGCGCCCAGCGCCAGGTCCAGCCGCGTCCGACACCGCCGCGGCCCACCGCCGCCACCCTGAATGAGGCGGTCGATGCCGTCGCGGAGGAGCGCGTCGTCCAGGAGCGCGTCGTCCAGGGGCGCGTCGCGGCGGCGCCGGTTGCTCCTGCGGCGCCCCTGACCAAGGGCGCGCGTCACGATCCGCGATTCGCGGTCTCCGGTCCCTCCCGCCTCGGCGAGCGCGCCGCGGCCGAGTACCACTACGTGCGCAGCGACCTGCGCAACATCGGGATGCTGGTGGTGATGATGGGGATCGCGCTGGGCATTGCGGTCTTCGCCTTCAACGCCCTGGGGATCGGGCCGACCTAGTCTCCCCGCTCGAGGACGGCGAGTCGCGATCGAGTTGCTACGCCACCGGCGCCAGATTCACATGAGGCGACCATCACGCGCTGGAACGAGCGACGGGACGGGCGACATTCACGCTCGACGTGAATTCGACTGCGCATTGGCTATCGTGTGTGCACGGGGCGTGAATCTGGCCGCGTTTTGGGTGACGGAGGCGCCGCGCGCACGCTCCATGTGAATCTGGCGGGACGGAATGTCGATGGCGGCTGTGCGCAAATCCGTTGACCTCTCGGATTCGGCGGGACTAGACTGACCGGTGCCGCTCCCACGACCCGCAAGGCCGTATCCGGGTGCGGACCGAAAGGAGACCCACGGTGGCGATTCCGTCGCTCACCCTGAGCCTCCGCCGGGTGCAGGTGAAGTAGGAGACGGGGATAAGCTCCCGCCCCAGAACGCGGCAGGCACACTGCCTCCGCCCGAGCGAACGCGAGAAGGTCAAAAGCCCAATTGGCGGTTCAATCGGGATCGTTGCGGAGGAAAGGGTCAGCGGCGTCGAGGCAACGATCGGGACCGGTCGCATCACCTTCGGGTGGTGTCAGTAATCCGATCGGGCCGGCCTACGGCCCCAGGTTCAGTGGTGTGGGAGCCACTGGGCGGCTCTGCAGACGAGGAGCCGCGACTACCAGCTTGACCGGCACTGGCTGCCATGAGGTCCGCACCGCTTACGCGGACCCGAGGCTTCCAGCACCCGCAGTCAGGCGAGGCGTCTGAGGTTCGTTCGTCGCCGCGGGGTCACACCCAACGCTGATGAGCGAGTCGAGAGGGTCTGGGGTCCATGCGAGAAAGGGACTTCAGGCCCTCACGCCGTCCCTGGGATGTGCGACGGTTGCGCGCCATGTCGTTCAGGGGGGCGAGTCCCCCCTGCGCTTCGCCTCGAGGCGCTGGCGGCGCAGACGCTGAAGCCGCTCCCCGATCTTGATCTCCATTCCCTGGTCCGAGGGCTCGTAGAAGACGCGTCCGGCCAGCGCATCTGGCAGGTACTGCTGGTCGACGTCGGCATCGTCGAAGTCGTGGGGGTAGAGGTACCCCTTGCCGTAGCCGTGCTCCCTGGCGAGGCGCCGATGTGACGACGGACGAAGGTGCAGCGGCACCGGCAGACGGCCGCGCTCCTCGACCTCGGCCAGGGCGGCGAAATAGGCAGCCCCGGCTCGGTTCGACTTCGGGGCCGACGCGACGTATGCAGCTGCCTGGGCCAGGGCGTACTGCGCCTCAGGCAGGCCGATCATCTCGACCGCCTGCATGGCCGCCACTGCGATCTGCAAAGCGCGCGGGTCGGCGTTGCCGACGTCCTCGCTGGCCGCGATCACGATCCGCCGGGCGATGAAGGTCGGATCCTCCCCCGCCGCGACCATGCTGGCGCACCAGTACAGCGCGGCGTCCGGGTCGTTGCCACGCATGCTCTTGATGAAGGCCGATGCCGCCTCGTAATGCTGGTCGCCGACCCGGTCGTAGGCCAGGAGGCGCTGCTGCGCCGCCTCGGCGATCGCCTCGCGAGCCAGCGGCTCGGACTTGCCCGCCACCGAAGCAGCCGCCTCCAGGATGTTCAGCGCCTGGCGGGCGTCCCCGCTCGCCAGCTCCAGCAGCGCGGTCACGCCATCCTCTGCCAGCGTGACCCGGCCCGCCAGCCCGCGCTCGTCACCGAGGGCGGCGACCGCGATCTGCCGCACCTCGTCGGGGCCCAGCGGCTCGAGGCGGTAGACCCGCAGCCGCGACAGGAGCGGCGAGTTGATCTCGTAGTACGGGTTCTCGGTGGTCGCCCCGATGAGGACGATGGTGCCGTCCTCGACGTGCGGCAGCAGTGCATCCTGCTGGCTCTTGTTGAAGCGATGCAGCTCGTCGATGAAGACCACCGTCCGACCGCCGGCCTCGCGCAGCGCCTTCGCGTCTGCGACGAGCGCCCGGATGTCGGCGACGCCGCTGGTGACGGCCGAGATCGGGCGCCAGGTTCCGCCGGAGCGATCGGCCAGAAGACGGGCCAGCGTCGTCTTGCCCGATCCCGGTGGCCCCCACAGGACCATGCTCGGCGCGTAGCCGGGCTGCACGACGCGGGTCAGCGCCCCCTCGGCACCGACCAGGTGGTCCTGGCCGATGAACTCCTCGAGCGTCCGCGGCCGCATCCGTGCGGCGAGGGGCGCATCCGCTGGCGGCTCGGCCGCGAAGAGCGGCTCGGTGACGCTCGGCGGCTTACGCGGCATCGGTCAGCTCCATCGGCCGATTATGATGCCGGCCATGGACCAGAACCTGCGTGTCCCCGGGCCGACGCCGCTGGCGGCGGCTGTCCGCGAGGCCCAATCGGCGCCGATGATCGACCACCGCGGCACGGAGTTCGGGGAGCTGCTGCGCGAGATCAGCTCGGGGCTCGCCACCCTGATCGGGACGAGCGGCGACGTCTTCCTGCTCACCGGCTCGGGCTCCGGCGCGCTGGAGGCGGCGGTGGTCAACACGCTGTCGCCGGGTGACCGGGTGCTGGCCGTAACGATCGGCTCCTTCGGAGATCGTTTCGCCGCCATCGCCTCCGCGTTCGGGGCGCATGTCGAACGCCTGGAGGTGGCATGGGGCTCCGCCGCGGACCCCGCCGCGCTGAGCGCGCACCTGGCGGCCAATCCCCCGTATCGCGCCGTGCTGCTGACCCACAACGAGACCTCGACCGGCGTGACGAACCCGATCCGTGACCTGGCGACGGCCGCGCGCGGCGGGCCGGGACAGCCGCTCGTCCTGGTCGATGGCATCAGCGGCCTGGGGGCGATGCCGTTCGAGATGGAGGGCTGGGGCATCGACCTCGTGGTCAGCGCCAGCCAGAAGGCCTGGATGGGGTCGCCCGGGATCGCCATCGCGGCCGTCGGGGAGCGCGCCCGCGAGGCCGGCGAGAGCGCCCGCATGCCGCGCGCCTACTGGGACTTCGCGGAGGCCCGCAAGTGGGCCGAGAAGGGGCAGACGCCGTGGACGCCCGCGGTCAGCGTGCTCTACGGCCTGCGCATCGGCGTGCGGCGCCTGCTCGAGGAGGGGCGCGAGCGCACCTGGGAACGGCATGCGGCGATCGCGGCCGGCGTGCAGGCGGGCCTGGAATCGCTCGGCCTGCGCCTGGTGGCGGCGCCGGGCGAGCGATCGAACACGGTCACCGCCGCATGGCTGCCGGATGGCCTCGACTGGGCCCCCTTCAACGCCGCCATGCGGGCCCGGGGCCTGATCGTGGCCGGTGGCCAGGGAGCGTGGGTCGGGCGCATCCTGCGCTTCGGCCACATGGGCGACGTGCGCATCGACGAGATGGCGTCGGCGCTGCAGGTCATGGGCGAGACGCTGGTCCGGTTCGGCCACGCCGCCGATCCCGATGCAGCGGCCCGCATCGCGCGCGAAACCTTCGAGGCCAGCCTCTCCGCGGCAGCCCGCTGATCTAGTAGCGGTTGCGCGTCGGCAGCAGGGATCGGATCCGGCTGCGCAGCGCCAGCCAGGCGAGTGGCAGCTTCAGCCGGCCCCAGGCGCGTTCGAGGCGCTCAATCGCATCGGCCGAGATCGATCGGCCCGAATAGCTCTGCCAGACCTTGCCGTCGGCGATCTGGTGGATCTCGGTCCGCCGCCGCGGCAGCTGTTCCTCGAGCCATCCCGCGTACTCGTAGACCGTCTCCGAGCCTCGTTGCGCGACGCCGGCCCGATCGGCCGCGAAGGCGAGGCGCTGCCACTGCCGATCGCCGGGCGCCAGGAACCGGAAGCGGTGGCGGCCCTGCAGCAGGCGCCACGCGGCGAGTAGCACCAGCAGGCCGAGGATCCCGATCACCAGCAGCGCGTTGCCGTTCCTCGTGTCATCAATCGGCGCCTGGCCGCCCGGCTCGATGCCACCCTCAAACGGCTGGAACGACTCCAGGCTGTTGATGGTTCCGTAGTCATCGCCCTCTTCGAACTGCTGACCGGGGTCGACGCCGGCGACCGGCGGGTTGACGGGAGGCACCGTGCCGGTGCCCTGCAGCCGGACGACCGGGGCCAGCGTCTTGGTGGCCTCGAACGTCTGCCAGCCGTAGCCGGGGAAGAAGATCTCGGCCCAGGCGTGCGCGTTTCGCTCGCGGTACTGGTACACGCCGTCGTCCAGCCGCTCGCCCGGAGCGTAGCCGACCGCCACGCGCGACGGCAGCCCCACCGAGCGCGCCATGACCGCCATGGCGCTGGCGAAATACTCGCAGTAGCCGACCTGGCCGTTCTCGTCGAACAGGAAGAAGTCGACGAGGTCGCGATCCGGATCCGAGGGCAGCGGCGCCACGGTCGCGTAGCTGAAGCGGGGATCGGTCTGCAGGTAGGCGGCCAGGGCCTTGGCCATGTGGAAGGGATCGGTGGCGCCGGCGTCATCCACCACCGTCTGGGCCAGGATGCCCGTTCGCGCCGTCAGGCCGGCCGTGCCCAGGTAGGTGGCCACGATCTCGTCGGGGTAGTCGGTCCCGGCGCCGGATAGCATCGCCTCGGTCGTTTGAGAGATGGCCGCCGTGATCTGGTAGCCCTTGCCTTCCTCGATCGCGCTGCCCGCCCGCAGCGCGCCGAGCAGCGGCAGACCACCCGGCTGCGCGATGACCAGCGGCGCGAAGGCGGTCGTGGGGTAGCCGGGCGAGAAGACATTCCGGCCCCCGCCACGCTGCATCAGGACGCTGACCGTCTCCAGCTCGAAGGCATCCGGGTTCAACGGGCGCTCCGGCGTGTAGGCGGGGAAGATCCGGTCGCCGGCCGCGACCCGGCGCTCGGAGCCCTCGCTGCTGGCCCAGCCGTGGCCGGTGTACTGGTCGTAGGTGATGGTGCGCATGTAGTAGCCGCGCTGTGACGCGACCGTCATGACCGGGGCATCCGAGCTGACCCAGCTGCCGCGGACCGCGAACGACGGGCCGAAGCCGGAGCCGCGGATGCGCGAGTCGGCGCTGCTCAGTCCGCCGAAGAAGCCCTCGAACTGGCCGCGAACATCGGTCCAGACCCCATCCAGGTTGCTCCACACGTTGGTGAGGGGTGCTGCCACCGCGACCGTGGTCAGGATCCAGGCCAGCGCAACGCTGCCGGCGATGAAGGTCATCCCGCTGCGCATGATCTGGACCGGCACTTCCAGGTTCTCGGTCACCCGACGCACCTTCCAGCTCTCCTCGCGCGTGATGAGCGCGACCCGCAGCCAGAGCAGCAGCGCGGCGAGCGAGAAGAGGACGATGAAGCCGAACAGGTCCGCGAAGGTTGCGGCCATGTTGGCGACCAGGGTCACGCCGACCAGCAGGATCGTGTCGAGGACCCGATGGTGGCGATAGAGCGTGTAGGCGGCGATGAAGCCGGTCACCCACATCAGCACGCCCAGTCCGAGCGCGTATGGCGACAGCTGGGGCGCAAACCCTCCGTCGAGCACGATCCGGCTCCAATCCAGGGCGTCGCCGCGCAGCAGGATCAGGCGCCCGCCCTGGTCCAGCTGGGCGTAGTACTCGCCACCCACCGTCCACAGCACCATCCAGGTGCCGGCGATGGCACTGATCGGCAGGATCAGCGCGACGCTCATTCGCGTCAGGCCCAGCAGCGCGCCCACCAGGGCTGCGGAGAGCGCAACCGGCACCAGGAAGTCGAGGCGTTCGAACCACTCGGCGCGCTGTACCGACCAGGCGAGGGCCAGGAGCATGACCATCACCAGCGCGAAGCTGGTCCATCCCTCTCGCGGGTGCAGGTAGCGTCGCAGCAGGTCACGCACGGGCACGCTCCCGGAACGCCGGCCGCCGAGCGCCGATCGCTCGCCGTCCGAGCACATCGGAGAGGTCGTCGCCGGAGCGAACCAGGTGGTGCCCGATCTCGTACTCGGCCAGCGCGTGACGCACCGCCGTCATCTCCGCGCGGCTCTCGTCATCGTCGCGGCCATCGAAGCTGTGTCGATCGACGAGCACCACGATCGTGCCGATGCCGCGCCGGCGCAGGGAGGCGAGTGCTCGGACCCACTCACGGTCGGTCGAGCCGGTGACGATGCACAGCGTCATGCCGCGCCGCAGCTGGGGCAGCGTGCCCATCACCACCTCGGCCAGCGGCTGCGTGCCATCGGCCTGGACGTTGGCCAGCAGGTTCAGGATCTTCTGCTCGACCCGCGTGCCGCGGTCAGGGGTCAGGTGCTGTTGGCGCCGGGCCGAGACGGTGATGCCCACGGCGCGGTTCTCGCCGAGCGTGTGCACGGCGATCGAGGCCGCCGCGCTGACAGCCGCCTCGACCGAGGCGTTCTCCGGCGGTCCAGCGTGGGCCCCACGCTCGAGGTCGAGCAGCAGCCACAGATCGGCCGCCTGCTCGAGATCGAACTCCTTGACATGGAGCTCGCCATGGCGCACCGAGCTGAGCCAGTGGATTCGGTTGATGGCGTCGCCGTAGACGTACGGGCGCACGGTACTGACCAGGGGCGTGGCCGCCTGGTAGCGCCGGCGCGACGGGGTGCTGCCGTCGACCGGCGAGGGAGGAAGCCGCCAGTGCGGCAGGGCATGGACCTTCGGGAAGACGACGATCCAGGTCGGCTTGCCGACCACCATCTCGCTGGTGAAGAGGCCGAACGGATCACCGGTCCGGACGCGCAGGGCGCCCAGCCGGTAGCTGCCGCGGCGGAGCAGCGTGACCTTGGCCAGCCACTGGCGGCTGGCGCGGGCTCCCACCCCGATCACCCTGCCGGGCAGGGGCGCCGGCAGGGTCGACTCGTTCGAAAGCTCGACCCACGGCTTGCTCCAGCGCGTGTCGTTGTCGACCCGGTAGACGGCCTCGAGCGTCTCCCCCACCTGGGTGCGAGGGTTGACCACGAAATAGCCCGCCCGCAGGCCCTGCAGGCCCCGCCGCGCATACCAGCGAGCGGCGAGCAGGAGCGTCGCCAGCAGGTAGACCAGGAAGAAGAGGAAGCTGATCCCGGTGCTGAAGGCGGCGACGACCAGGGCCGTGCCGAAGAAGACGAGCCGGAGCTGCCGTGAGAGGCCCATCGCGACTAGCGCGGGCCGGCGGCGGCCGTGGTGGTCGGCTCTGCGATCGAGACCTGGGCCAGCACCTCGCGCACGATCCCGTCCGGGTCAACCTCGCGCAGCGACGCCTGGCTCTTGACGATGAGCCGATGCCCGAGCACCGCCACCGCCAGCTGCTTGATGTCATCGGGGATCACGAAGTCCCGCCCATCGAGCGCGGCGAGCGCCTGGCCGGCGCGGTACAGGTTGATCGATCCGCGCGGCGACGCGCCGAGGTAGATATCGGCATGCTCGCGCGTGGCGCCCACCAGCCGCACGATGTACTCAGCCACCGACTGGTCGACGTAGATCTCCTTGACGGCGGCCTGCATCTGGCGCAGCTCGTCAAGATCGAGGACCTGGTGCAGGTCCTCGATGGGGTGGACGCGCTTCTGCTCGTCGAGGATGACGATCTCTTCCATCGCCTTCGGGTAGCCGAGCCGCAGGCGCAGCATGAAGCGGTCGAGCTGTGCCTCGGGCAGGGCGAAGGTGCCCTCGTACTCGATCGGGTTCTGGGTGGCGATCACCAGGAACGGCGACGGCATCTGGTGGCTGACCCCGTCGATCGTCGCCTGGCGCTCCTCCATGCACTCGAGGAGCGCGCTCTGGGTCTTGGGCGTGGCCCGGTTGATCTCATCGGCCAGGACGACCTGCGCCATGATCGGTCCCGGACGGAACTCGAATTCCTGCGTCTTCTGGTTGAAGATGGAGAGGCCGGTGACGTCGGACGGCAGCAGGTCCGGGGTGAACTGAATGCGCCGGAAGGAGCAGCCGATGCTGCGGCTGATCGCCTTGGCCAGCATCGTCTTCCCCACGCCGGGGACATCCTCGATCAGGATGTGGCCCTCGCACAGGAGCGCCACCAGCGCCACGCGGACTTCGGTGTGCTTGCCGACGATCACGCGCTCGACGTTGGCGACGACGCGCTCCGCCGATTCCTGGACACTCTTCACGGATGTCTTCCCTGCAGGGTTGAGACGGGCGGGTCACTGCCCTCCCTCCCACAATACCCCAGCCGGGGCGCGCATGGTTCACGGCGGATCTCTCAGCCGCCATCCGCCAGGAGCAGCCACTGCGCCATCACCGCGCCACCAATCGGCGCGGCGCGGCCTGATCCGGTGCCACCACCCTCGACGATGACCGCGATGGCGATGCTCGGTGGCGCGCCCTCCTGGCCAGGGGCAAAGCCGATGAACCACGAGTGCGGCGCCAGCCCCGGCCCGCGCTCCGCCGTACCGGTCTTGCCCGCGGTCTGCATCCCGCTGACCCCGTAGCGGGTCACGTCCCCGGCGCCGGCGTACAGGCGGCCGAGCGGACCGTGCACCGCATCGACCATCGCTGAGCGCAGCTGCGCCGCGGTCTGGCTCGAGATGGCCCGATGTCCGCCCGCGCCCCGGTACGCCTCGATCACGACGCTGGTCGGGCCGGCGGCGGGGGTATCAGCGTGGGTGCGCAGGTCGCGCACCACGAACGGATCGGGGACGGTCCCGTCGTTGGCGACGGTCGCGGCCAGGAGCGCCATCTGGAGCGGCGTGACCGCCGTGCGCGCCTGCCCGAAGGCCGCGCTGGCCAGCTCGACCGAGTCGATGAACGGTGCGCAGCCGCCGCCCTCGGCGCGGCCGGAGACGTGCGACGCGTCGACCGGCAGGCCGCGCTCCTGGCTGCCGATGCGCCCGCCGGAGCAGAAGCCGAAGCGACGCGCGTAGTCCATGAAGCGGTCGGCCCCGACCTCCAGGCCGACGTGCGCAAAGTAGATGTTGCTCGACACCTGGAGCGCCGGCGAGAGAGGCCAGAGGGCCGGCGTGATCGAGCCGAGGTCATGCTCGCGGATCGTGAAGCCGGAGACGACAAAGCCATCCACTTCCTCCTGTGGTTGCTCGGGGAAGGTCGTCTCCGGCGTGATCGCCCCCGAGTCGAGGGCCGCCGCTGCTGTCAGGACCTTGAGGATCGACCCGGGCGTGTAGTGCCCCTGCCGCACCCTGTCGAGGAACGGGTTGCCGGCCGCGCCGGCGACTGCGTCGAATGGCTCCTGCGCGGTCTGCGGATCGCCGGAGAAGCCGGTCGGGTCGTACGTCGGGGAGGAGACCATGGCCAGGATCGCCCCGCTGCGTGGGTCGATCGCCACCACCGCCCCAACGTTGCCCGCCAGCTGCGCGGCGGCAAAGTCCTGCAGCCGTCGATCGATGGTCAGCGTCAGGTCGCGCGACACCGGCGGGCGATCGAGGATGTCGTTCAGGACGTCCCCGAGCGGGTTCGGGTCGACCCGGCCGGTCAGGAGGTCATCCCACGCTCGCTCGACCCCCGTCGCGCCGAAGCGCAGGCTGGCGTAGCCGATGACGTGCGTGAAGGCCGGGTCGACGTAGGTCCGGCGGCTGGTGCCGTCGACGATCACGCTCGACGCCAGGAGCTGGCCGCGCACGTCGAAGATGGATCCGCGTGGGGCGCTGCGGCGCGCCGCGATGACCTGCGGGTTGTCCTGCCGGGCGGCGAGCTCCTGCGCATCGAGGAGCTGCCACCAGGTCAGGGCACCCGAGACCGCGGCGAAGGCGAGCACGAGGTAGACCGACAGGCGTCGGATGTTGGTCGCGATCACGGGCCGCGACCCTCCGCGGTGGCGTCCGTCGCGGACCGGTGGCTGATCGCCAGCAGCAGCCCGATCACCACGAAGCTGGCCAGCAGGCTCGAGCCGCCGTAGCTGACGAACGGGAAGGTGATGCCGGTCAGGGGCACCAGCTTCACGTTGCCGGCAGCGATGATCAGCGTCTGGAGGCCCAGGCTGACGGTCAGCCCCACCGCCAGCATCGCGCTGAAGTCGTCTCGGGCCAGCATCGCGGTGCGCAGTCCCCTGAAGACGAGGACCATCGCCAGCGCCAGCAGGGCGAACGCCCCGATCAGCCCCAGCTCTTCGGCCACGCCGGCGAAGATGAAGTCGGTCGGCAGCGCCGGGATCGGCAGTCGCCCGCCGATCGTGGGCAGGCCCTGGCCGAGCCCCTCCCCGAACAGGCCGCCGCGCCCGAAGGCATACAGCGCCTGGACCGTCTGGTAGCCGGCCCCGCTCGGGTCGACGAACGGGTCGATCCAATTGTCGACGCGAATCCGGACGTGGCCGAACAGGTTGTAGGCAACAAAGGAACCGGCCACGAAGAGCAGGATCCCCAGCAGGACGTAGCTGCGCCGCCCGGTGGCCACGAAGAGCATCGTCAGGAAGATCCCCAGGAAGAGGAGCGCCGTTCCCAGGTCGCGGCTGATGACGACGATCAGCATCACGATCACGAAGATGGCGATCATCGGCAGCAGGTATGGCAGCGGCGGGATGCGGATCGGACCGATGCGCGCGCTCGCCCCGCTCAACAGCGCGCGTTTCTCGGCCAGGTAGGCGGCGATGAAGACGACGAGCACGATCTTGATCGCCTCCCCGGGCTGGAAGCCGAGCGGCCCGACGTAGATCCAGAGACGGGCGCCGTTCACCTCGCGACCGAAGAGGAAGGTGATCACCAGCAGCAGGGCGCCGGCCAGGGCCCACGTGTACTTGTAGTGGCGCAGGAATCCGTCGTCGCGATAGAGAGCGGCCACCACGACCATGGCACTCAGGCCGACGGCAAACCAGAGCAGCTGCGTGGTCGCCATCCCCATCTCCACCCCGAATGCATCGGTGCCGAGCAGGGACTGTGGCAGCCGGTTGAGCATGATCATGCCGACCGCCCCGATGGTGGCCACGGCCGGCAGCAGCAGCTGGTCGCCGCGATTGCCGACCAGGCGGAGCGCCAGGTGCGCGCCAATGACGAGGCCGACGTAGCCGATCGCCAGGCCCATTGGCCCGGGGTCGAGGGTATCGGTCTGGGCGATATTGGTGACCGCGAAGCCGAGCGGCACCAGCACGACGAGCGGCAGGAGCATGCGCAGCTCCACCGGCCGAGCGACCGCCTGCATCAGCGCTCGAGCCGCATCCGCACGCGCCCGATGGTCAGCTCATCACCGAAGGAGAGCGCCACCGCCCGGTCGATCAGGTGGCCGTTGACATAGGTGCCGTTCGTGCTGCCCTGGTCCTCGACGAACCAGCTCCGACCCCGGAACGTGAGCATCGCGTGGCTGCCGCTCACGAAGTCGTCGTCGATGAAGATGGTGCTGTTGACGTTGCGGCCGATCGAGTTGATGGGGCCGAGGGCGATCGACGTGCCGGCCGGCGGCTCGTCGTCGGGCGAGTCGAGGACGGAGAGTCGCCCGATCCCCGACTGGCTGGCCATCTGGGTCAGCTCCGCGCTGCGCAGGTCGCGCAGCAGGGAGCGGGCAAAGCCGACGAGGATCAGGTAGAGGAGGGCCAGGAAGCCGAGCTGGAGTGCGAGCAGCAGGATGCGCAGGACTTCGCCCGTCACCCACGCACCTCGAACACGATCTCGGTGCTCCCGATCTGGATCGTATCGCCGGGCCCCAGCGCCACCTCGCTGACCTGCTGCCCGTTCACCCACGACCCGTTGCGGCTGCCGAGATCGGCGAAGCTGTAGGCCCCGTGCTGCAGCTTCAGCTGGCAGTGGTGCCGGCTCACCTCCGGGTCGTCGACGATGACGTCGTTGTCGCTCGCCCGGCCGATGCTGATCAGAGCGCCACCCAGGTCAAACTGGACCGGGGCGGCCCCGTCGGTGCGCACCAGCAGGTACGCGCGCAACGCCGAGTCCGGCGGGGCAACTTCGTGGCCGGGACGCGCCAGCACCATGGTGTGGACCGAGGGTGGCGTCGGCTGCTCCTCGCGGATCTGCTCGCCGTCGTCGTCCACGACGTTGGCCGCCACCCGGACATCGCCGCGTGGTACGGCGCGGTCCGACACCAGGTGCACGATCGGTCGCGCCACGAGGTGATACCGCTCCCGCCGCGCGCGAGCCATCGCACCGTGGGCCAGGTCATCCTCGAGGGAGACGCGGTACGACTCGAAGGCCGCGTAGTCGGCCGGGTGGAGATGCAGGTCGTACCGGTTCGGCACGATGACGCCCCCGTCGCCGAACGACTTGCCCGTGTCCATGGCGCGTTCGATGCGCTTGGTCAGCAGCACCGGCTGCAGCGTTGCCCCAAGGCGACCCGCCGGCGCCTCGAAGAGCCGCTCGAGGAATGCCTCGAGCCGGGAGAGGATGCCCACGCTCCGATCCTAGCATGGGCAGACGCCGACCCTGTCGGACCGGGCCAGCGGGGTACCAAAGGCGCTCCCGAAGGTACCAATGTGCCCGTGGGGAGCATGCGCGAGCGCGGGCTATACTCACCGCCCTTGCAGGGTTTTTTCACTGGACAGATGCCATGACGCCTGACGCGCTGACCGAATCGTTCTGCGAACGGTGCGGAACTAGCTACGAGTTCGAGCCGCCGCCAAAGATGAGCTCCATGCGCCGTACGCGTGGCGTCTTCTCCGGGCTCAAGAACTACATCATGAGCCAGGACTCGCTGGGCGATTCCGTCAACGACGCCCTTCGGCATCAGGAGGAGTCGCTGGCATCGAAGCAGCTTGATGCGTTCCACTCGTCCTTCAACTTCTGCATCGACTGCCGCCAGTACACCTGCACGAACTGCTGGAACGAGGATGCCGGCCGCTGCCAGAGCTGCCAGCCGATGCCGGAGCTCGCGGGTCTCCAGGAGCGGTATGCCGCGACATTGGGCGCCACGCAGCCGGAGCATTCGATGCTCTTCCCCGCGCGGGACGAGTCCGCCTGGCCGGCCCTCGATCTGACGGAGCCTGCCCCCGAGCCGGCGCCGGTCGGGTCCGGCCTGTTCGGTGCGCCCGTGCCCTGGGTGGAGCAGGAGCCATTGGTCGCGGAGGTCGAGCCGATGGTCGCCGAGGTCGAGCCACGACCCGAGGCTGTCTGGCTCGAACCCGAGCCGGTGGCTGAGCCTGAGCTCGAGCCTGTCCTGGCCGAGGTCGAGGCTGAGCCCGAGCCCGAGCCTGAGCCCGAGCCGGTGCGCCCGCCGGAGCCCGAGCAGATCCCCTATACGCGACTCCGCCCGATCTCAGACACGTTCATGCATCTGCCGCGAACGCTGCCCGCCGACAATGGCCAGGCGGCCGCCGCGGAGGTGGACGAGGAGTCGCTCGCGGCACGCCGGACGCAGCTCGACGTCCTGGGCCTGGGCGATCCCGGAGAGGGAACCGTCGACCGAACCCGTCCGGTGGTGCTCCCGTACCGATCAAGCGGCGCTGCGGCCCATCCGGCCGACCGCCAGGCGGCGAGCGGCAGCGTTGTCACCGTCGGCGCATTCTGGGACGCCTCAGCGCGAGAGGTCGCCGGAGCGATCAGCCAGATCGGCGTGCGCAGCTGCGGTCACTGCGAGCTCTCGCTCTCGGCGACCGCACGCTTCTGCCGGCGCTGCGGCACCCCGCAGGCGCAATCGGCCTAGTCGTAGTTCCTGAGGTGAGTGAGACAT
>CAZDAV010000013.1:0-15601 GCA_964503725.1 uncultured Steroidobacteraceae bacterium | reverse complement strand
ATGCCACGGATGACGACCGTGCCGTTGTAGATCTCGGGGATCTCCATCTCCATCACTCGGCGCAGGAAGCCGCGATGCGTACGGCTCACGACGAGCACCGGACCACGGGTCGTGCGGCGTACCTCGAGGACGTACACCTTCAGGTGCTGCCCGATGCGATAGTGCTCGCCGGGGAGCTGCTCGCTGACGGCCAGCACCGCCTCGACCCCCTTGCCCATATCGAGCACGACGGCCTGATCGGTGGTGCGATGCACGACCCCGGTCATGATCTCGCCCTCGCGGCTGGCGTACTGGCTGTAGACCACGTCACGCTCGGCCTCGCGCAGGCGCTGCCGATAGACCTGCCCCGCAGTTTGCGCCGCGATCCGCCCAAGCTGGGCCTGGGTGACATTTTCGGGGACCCTGACCTTCGCCCCGACCCCGGTCGACGGGTCGATCTGCTGCGCCGCTCCGACGAGCATCTGCAGCTCCGGATCCACGACCTCGTCGGGCGTGGCGACCACCTCGTACTCGCGGTAGACGCTGATCTGCCCGGTCTCGTGATCGACGCGGACCACGACGTTCTCGGGGGCGTCGGCGTTGCGCCGGTAGGCGGATTCGATCGCCTGCTCCAGGGTCTCGATCAGGATCTCCTGGGGAACGCCCTTCTCAGCGTTCAACTGGAGCAAGGCTCCGATGAAGTCTCGGTTCACATCCGCACCTCGCCCTCACGGGCAGAAACAAAAACGTGGGACTGGCGAACCGACCCACGTTCAACGCTCAATATCGATTTGGTCCGCTCTCCGGTCCGCGAGACCGCCCGAATTATAGCAGCGGAGCCGGCCCACCGCCAGCGGTCGGGGGCGTCCCGCGACCTATCCCCCGATCAGATTGGCGACGTCGCGGATCGAGATCAGGATCACCAGGACGATCAGGACCATGAAGCCGGTCAGGTACACCAGCGCCTCGCGCTCGGCCGGCAGGCGACGGCGACGGACCGCCTCAATGAGGACGACCGCGATGCGACCGCCGTCCAGCGGCGGGAACGGCAGGACGTTCAGGACCGCCAGGTTGACCGACAGGATGCCGACGAAGATGAGCTGGCTGACGAGCGGAGCTCCCAGGACCCGGCCCGTCTCCTCCGCGATCCCGATCGGGCCGACCGCGGTGCCGGCATCCGGGGTCAGCCCGAGCAGGCCACCGACCGCCTCGGCCAGGCCGCCGGGGATCCGGATGGCCAGGTCGCCGGCGGCAAGGAAGCCCTCGCGGGCCGCACCGAGCGGATCGGTCACCTGGGGCTGGACCTCGACGAACGACTCCGGCTCGTAGCTGAAGCCGACCGGACCGAGGCCCTTCGCCTCGTCGCTCGCCGTGAGCGTGCGCGGTGTCACGGTGAGCTCCAGCTCCTCGCCGGCGCGCAGCAGGCTCAGCTCGACCGGATGTCCGGCGCGGGAGCGGACATATGCGGTCAGGTCGCGTGAGATTGGGAAGGAGCGACCGTCGGCTGCCACGATCACATCGTCGACCCGCAGCCCGGCCGTGACGGCGGGGCTGTCGGCCTGCACCTCGGTGATGGTCAGCGGGCCGCGCCCCTGCTGCGCCGGCAGGCTGAGGGCGACGGCGAAGAGCGTGGCGGCAAGGAGGAAGTTCATGACCACGCCGGCCAGCAGCACCACGATCCGCACCCAGACCGGCTTGCGGTTGAAGGCACCCGCCATCGCCTTGTCGATCGCCGCCTCGGAGAGGCCGCGCTGCCGCATCTTGTCGGCCTCGGCGTCGCCGTCCTCGCCGAGCATCTTGACGAAGCCCCCCAGCGGAATCCAGTTCAGCGAGTAGCGGGTGCCATGCCAGACGACCGACCCGATGCGCGGCGGGAAGCCGATCCCGAACTCCTGCACGGTGATGCCGGCGCGCTTGGCGACGATGAAGTGGCCGAGCTCGTGGACGAGGACGAGGACCACCAGCACGCCGATGAAGGCGGCGACCGTCTGCAGGATCTCCATCAGGCCGCCCCGCCCAGGCCCAGCTCGACGGAGAGCGCGGCGCGCACCTCCGCGTCGAGCGCCACGATGGTCTCGATCTCCGGCTCCTCGGACGATCCCCATCGGTCCACCGAGTCCGAGATCACGGCGGCGATGCGCGGGAAGGCGATCGTCCCCGCCAGGAAGGCGGCCACCGCGGATTCATCGGCTGCGTTGAGGATCGTTCCACGGTTGCCGCCGGCAGCCGCCGCATCGCGCACCACGTCGTAGGCCGGGTAGCGTCCCGCCCCGAGGGCTTCGAACTGCAGGCTGCCCCACTCCTCGGGTGATCCGTGTCGCGCGGGCGAAGGCCAGCGCTCGGGGAAGGTGAGGGCGTACTGGATCGGGAGTCGCATGTCGGGGAGGCCGAGCTGGGCCTTGTACGAGCCGTCCGTGAACTCGACGAGCGAGTGCACCACGCTCTGGGGGTGGATCACGGCATGAATCCTATCGTACGGAAGCCGGTACAGCCATTTCGCCTCGATCGCCTCGAAGGCCTTGTTGACGAGCGTTGCCGAATCGATGGTGATCTTGGGGCCCATGCGCCATGTCGGGTGGGCCAGCGCGTCGGCGGCGCTCACCTTCTCCAGGTCGGCGGCCGCCCTGCCCCGAAACGGACCCCCCGAGGCGGTGAGGATCAGACGCCGCACGTCGCTCAGCCGTTCCCCGACGAGGCACTGCCAGATGGCCGAGTGCTCCGAATCGATCGGCCGCAGGCGATCCAGCGGATCCCCGCTCAGCTCGGCCAGGCGACGCGCGACGAGGTGACCACCGGTGACCAGCGTCTCCTTGTTGGCGAGCGCCACCCGCCGGCCGCTGCCCAGTGCCGCCAGGACGGCCGGCAGGGCGGTCATCCCGGTCGTGGCGACGACCACGATCTCGGCCCCATCCAGCATCGCGAGCTCCTCGAGCCCGCCCCCCGCCCACCTGGCCGCTTCCAGTCCCCGCGGACGGCCATCGGCGCACCAGGCTCGTGCCGACGACCAGGCGGCAAGCTGCGCAACGAACTCGGCTGAGGCACGACCGGCCGCCAGGCCGACGAGGTCGAAGCGCTCTGGGAATGCCGCGAGCACCTCCAGCGTCTGACGCCCGATCGAGCCGGTCGACCCGAGGACGACGACCCCGGTCACAGCCGGAAGCCGGCGACCAGCAGCGCGTAGCCGACGAGCACCGGGGCGGCGAACAGGAACGAATCGATGCGATCCAGGACGCCGCCGTGGCCCGGCACCAGGAAACCGGACTCCTTGCGGTCGGCCGCGCGCTTGACCATTGACTCCGCCAGGTCGCCGGCCTGCGCCGCCAGGCCGATGAGCGGTCCGATGACGAGCGGCTGCCACGGGTCCAGGCCGACCAGCATTGCCCCGATGCCGGCCGCGACGGTCGCGGCGATCAACCCCCCTGCGAGTCCCTCGACCGTCTTGGACGGGCTGATGTGGTCGATCAGGCGACGGCGACCGAGCCAGCGACCGGTGAGGTACGCGCCCGAGTCGTAGCCCCACACCACCAGCAGGAGCAGCAGCATCCAGGCCGATCCGGAGCGCAGGCCCAGCGCCCCCACCGCCGTTGACGCCGACCCGCCGGCGGGCGCCAGGTGCGCCACGATCGCCAGGTACGGCGTCAGAAGGCCAACGTAGGCCACCCCGAAGGCGGTGATGGCCCAGGTCAGGAACCCGCGGCGCGGCTCGGCACGCGTGAAGCCGGCGACGCCCAGGAGGACCAGCGCCGCGGCGAAGACGACCGTCGGCAGCCCGGGCGGCTGGGTCGCACGCAGCAGGTCGGCCAGCGCGCCCCCCACCAGCTCCTGGTTGGCCGCGATCAGTCCCGCCCCCGCCACCGCCAGGCCGACGCCCAGGGCGAGCACCTGGGGCGGCTCGAAGCCGGCGGCATCCAGCAGCGCGATCAGCTCGACCATCGCCAGGAAGACGAGCAGACCGACCAGCAGCGACAACCAGGGCTCGCCGAGCAGGACGATGAGGACGACGATCGGTGCCAGGATCCCGGCACTGATCAGGCGGAGGCTGAGCATCGCCTCATCATGCGCCGTAGCGGCGCTGTCGCTGCGCGAACTCGTCGATCGCCGCATCCAGGTCGGACTCGGCGAAGTCGGGCCACAGCGTGTCGGAGAAGACGAGTTCGGCGTAGGCCCCCTGCCAGAGCAGGAAGTTGCTGGTGCGCTGCTCGCCGCCGGTGCGGATGATCAGGTCCGGGTCCGGTTGGCCGGCCGTGTACAGGTGCTCGCCGAAACGATCCTCGTCGATCTTCGCGGCCGGAACCGCGGCCGCCGCCATCGCGCGCGCCGCGTCGATGATCTCGGCTCGTCCCGAGTAGTTGAACGCGATGTTGAGGGCCATCCTGGTCCCGCCCTTCGTCCGCTCCTCGGCCTCGCGAATCGATCGCACGATATCGGCCGGTGCCTCATGCAGCCGCCCGATGACCAGGACGCGGACGCCCTGGGCCACCAGCTCGTCGGTGTGCTGTCGTACCGCGCCGTCAATCAGGCCGAGCAGCCCCGTCACCTCGTCGTCCGGCCGTCTCCAGTTCTCCCGGCTGAAGACGTAGAGCGAGAGGACCTCGATCCCCTTGTCGGGGGCGACCCGAACGATCGGCCGGATCGCCTCGACCCCCTGGACGTGACCCGCGATGGCGGGCAGCCCGCGCGCCGCGGCCCAACGGCGATTGCCGTCCATGATGATCGCGACGTGTCGCGGGTGCTCACGGAGCGGCAGCGCCTCAGACCTCCATCACTTCCGCTTCTTTGCGCTCGGCGCGCGCATCGATGCCTTCGACGTGGCGATCGGTCATGCGCTGCAGCGCATCGAGCTCCCGCCGCTCCTCGTCCTCGGAGAGCGAACCGTCTCGGAGTGCTCGCTTGAGGTGGTCGGCGACCTCGCGACGATGCACGCGGACCTCGACGCGTGCCTCCTCGGCACGGCGACGGACCTGCTTCACCATCTCGCGCCGGCGCTCCTCGGTGAGGGGCGGCACGCTGAGGCGGACGACGATGCCATCGACGTTCGGCGTCAGCCCGATATCGCTCTTGATGAGCGCCTTCTCGATGGCTGACAGCACCGAGCGATCCCACGGCTGGATCACGATGAGATGCGGGTCGGGCGTGCTGATTCCGGCGATCTGGTTCAGCGGCGTCGGGATGCCGTAGTACTCGACCTGGATGCGCTCGACCAGCGCGGTCGAGGCCCGGCCGGTGCGAATCCCGGCGAGGTCGCGTTCCATCGCCTCGACCGAGCGTTGCATCTTCGGATCGGCGGCGGCGAGCTCCGGATGAGTCATCCCGCGACCTCCGGACCGATGCGCGTGCCGATCGCCTCGCCGCGCACGGCGCGGAGGATGTTGCCGGGCTGGGTCATGTCAAAGACGACGATCGGCATCTGGTTGTCCATCGCCAGGCTCACGGCCGTGGCGTCGAGTGCTTCGAGTCTGTTGGCGAGGAGCTCGGTGTACCCGATCCGGTCGAATCGGGTGGCGCCGGGGTGCTTCTCCGGGTCGGCATCGTACACGCCGTCGACGCGCGTGGCCTTCAGGATCACCTCCGCGCCGAGCTCCACCGCTCGCAGGGTGGCGGCCGTATCGGTCGTGAAGTACGGATTTCCGGTGCCCGCCACCAGGACCACGACGCGCCCCTTCTCGAGGTGCCGGACCGCCCGGCGGCGGATGTACGGCTCGGAGATCTCGTTCATGCCGATGGCGCTCATCACCCGGGTCGGGCAACCCTGCTGCTCCAGCGCATCCTGCAGGGCGAGGCCGTTCATCGCGGTGGCCAGCATGCCCATGTAGTCGGCGGTGGCGCGGTCCATGCCGCCCGCCGCGGCGGCCACGCCGCGGAAAATGTTCCCGCCACCGACCACGATCGCCACCTCGGTCGACTCGCGCCTGGCCTCGTCGATCTGGAGCGCGATGCCACGCACCACGTCGGGGTCGATGCCGTACTGCCGATCGCCCATGAGCGCCTCGCCGGAGAGCTTCAGCAGGACTCGGCGCGGGGGCGCGGTTGCCCCGACCTGGTCACTCACCTAGGCGGCCTCCTCCCCGTCGCGCTCCGTTGCCGTCTCTCCGACTGCCATTCTCGCGAAGCGCGCGACGCGAATATTCTCGCCGAGCAGCGCGATCTTCTCGGTGATCAGGTCGCCGACCTTGCGCTCCGTGTCGCGGAACGGAAGCTCCAGCAGGCAGACCGATTCGAGCCACTTGTTGAGCTTGCCCTCGACGATCTGCGGAACGCGGTCCGCCGGCCGCCCGTCGCCCTCCGCCTCGGCTGCGAACAGGCGCCGCTGCTCATCGAGCACTTCGTTCGGCACGTCGTCGCGGCTCACCCAGGTCGGCGCGAGGCCGGCTACCTGCATCGCAAGCTCGCGCGCGAGCTGCTGGAAGTCATCCGTGCGCGCCACGAAATCGGTCTCGCAGTTGAGCTCCAGGAGCACGCCGAGGCGCGCGCCATGGTGGATGTAGCTGGCAACCACACCCTCGCGCACTTCGCGCCCAGCCTTCTTGGCAGCCGTCGAAAGGCCCTTCTCGCGCAGCCAGGCGACTGCCTTCTCCACGTCGCCCGAGCTCTCCTCAAGGGCACGCTTGCAGTCCATGATCCCCGCCCCCGTCTGCTCACGGAGGCGCTTCACATCCTCAGGTCTGATCATCCGTGTCGGTTGTTCCTTCCTGTTCGCCCGTGACGCCTCAGGCGAGCGTCGGCTCCTCGTCGGTCTCTTCCTCGGATGCCTCGGCGGCGCGGCGGGCACGAGCGCGACGCTCCTCCTCCTCGTCCTCCTCCGGCTCGGGCTCGAAGACGAGCGCCTCGCCGCTCGCCAGCGCCGCGCTGTAGTCGGCATCGGCCACGAGTGCCGCATCGTCGACCGGCGGGAGCGCCTCGGCCTGCTCGAACTCCTCGTCCAGGCGTGCCTGTCGTTCGGTCTGGGCTTCAAGCACCGCGTCCGCGACCTTGGCACACATGAGGCGCACCGAGCGGATGGCATCGTCGTTGGCCGGGATGACCCAGTCGATCTGGTCCGGATCGCAGTTCGTGTCGGTGATCGCCACGATCGGGATCTCCAGGCGGCGAGCCTCGAGCACTGCGATCGACTCCCGGTGCGGGTCGACGATGAAGAGGGCGCCCGGAACGCGCCGCATGCGACGGATCCCACCCAGCGCGTTGTTGAGCTTGATGATCTCCTCGCCGAGCTTGCCCGCCTCCTTCTTGGTGAGGCGCTCGAACTCGCCGGCGTCACGCCGTGCCTCGAGCGCCTCGAGGCGCTGGATGCGGCGCTTGATGGTCGTGAAGTTGGTGAGCATCCCGCCGAGCCAGCGGTTGTTGACGTAGTGCTGGCCAGCGCGTTCGGCTTCCGCCGCGACCGATTCCTGCGCCTGCTTCTTGGTGCCGACGAACAGGATCGAGTCCCCGCGCCGCACCGTCTCGCGCACGAATTCAAGGGCGGCGTCCAGGCGGGAGACCGTCTGGGCGAGATCGATGATGTGAATCCCGTTGCGCTCCCCGAAGATAAAGTCGCGCATCTTCGGGTTCCAGCGCCGAGTCTGATGTCCGAAGTGGACGCCAGCCTCCAGGAGCTGCTTCATGCTGACGGCAGCCAAGCCTGTTCCTCCGGTTCTTTCCTCCGCTCGCCTCAACTCCCGCCGGTCGACCCGTCTGCGAGACGGGCACCGTGGACCGCAGGATCGGCGAACGTGTGTGATGGGATCGATCGGCCGATTGCGACGACGCATTCGAGCGCACCGCAACTTGGCCGAGCGCGAGTATAGCATCGGGTGGCGGCGACCCTTCAGCACGAGGCTGGACACCGCGCCAAACGGTACCGAAGTACCCCAATCCCCACCCTCTCGTACCTTGACCGGGAGCACCTGCCTGCGACGATGCGGTCCTCAGCCCCCGAGGAGACGTGATCGCCATGCCCCATCGACGCTCGCTGCGCCTGTTCCGCATAGCGGCCGTGGTCGCGCTGCTGGCCGGAGGCGCTGTTGCGCTGCCCGCCGCGGCAACTGACCGCGTTGTCGTAGTCCAGCGCGGCGACACGCTCAGCCAGATCGCCCTGGAGCAGGGCATCGGCCTTGCGCAGCTCATCGCTCTCAACGGCATTGCCGATCCCAACCGCATCTACCCCGGTCAGCGGCTGCGCATCACGGCGCCGGCAGCTCCCGCTCCCTCGACGCCGACCGTGGCGGCAGAGCCGCCTGTCCACGTCGTCCGCAGCGGAGAGCATCTGACCGGCATCGCCCGTCGTTACGGGACGACCATCGCCGCCATCGCCCGGGCCAACGCGATTGCCAACCCGTCATACCTGCGAGTCGGGCAGCGCCTGGCCATCCCCACCATCCCCGGCGCGACCGCGGGGACCACCCCGGCGGCCGCGGCAGCTCCTGCCGCGGCCGCGGCTCCGCGATCGCACACGGTCGCCGCGGGCGAGAACCTGAGCGTGATCGCGCAGCGATACGGCACGACGATCGGCGCCATCGTGGCGGCCAACGCCATCACCAACCCTTCTCTGATCCGCCCCGGGCAACGTCTGACGATCCCGGGTGCGGGCGCCGCGGCCGACCGTTCGCAGACGGGTATGCCCGCCGCGATGCAGGCGCTCGTGGCCGCGCGCGGCGGCGTCCGGGCGATCATCGTGGAGGAAGCGACCGCCCATGGCGTGCCGGTGGCATTCGCCCTCGCCGTCGCATGGCAGGAGTCCGGCTGGCAGCCCGGCGTGGTGAGCAGCGCGGGCGCCGTGGGCGTCATGCAGCTGACGCCCCCGACGGCCGACTGGGTGGCCGCGACGATGCTCGGCAGCCGCATCGATCTGCGCGATGCTCGGTCGAACGTACGCGCCGGCGTTGTCCTGCTGCGGCACTACCTCGATCGCTACCGCGGCGACACGTCGCTGGTCCTGGCCGCCTACTACCAGGGCCAGACGGCGGCCGACCGCCATGGCGTCTATCGGATCACCCGGCCGTACATCCGCTCGATCCTGTCGCTCGAGGCAATGTTCGCTCGCTGAGCCCACCGCTCACCAGGCGTCGATCGACGCATGGCGGGCCAGCCGCCAGCGATCCTCAATCGGTGTCACGGCGACCAGATCGATTCGCAGCCCGGCCGGTGTCGCAACTCGCTCGGTGGCCGCATAGGACGCCAACGCGTGGCGCAGCCGCCGGATCCGGCGGCGATCAACGGTCTCGACTGGATCACCCGTGCGTGCCGTCCGTCGCAGCTTGACCTCGACGGCGACCAGGACGAAGTCCGGATCACGGCATACGAGATCCAGCTCACCCTCCGGACGACGCCAGCGCCGCGCAAGAATCGTCCAGCCGATGCCCCGCAGCCAGTCCGCCGTGGCCTCCTCGGCGCGATGTCCGAGCAGGTGTCGCGGATCCGACATCTCGTCGCTCCTCCCGGGAGGCGAGCAGCGGCTGAGCCCTAGTTCTGCGGGTCGATCTCCTCGTCGGTGAGCACCAGTCCGTCGAGCAGCATGTCGAGCGAGAGCTGCTTCCCGGCCAGGAGCAGCCGAAGCGGAGCGAACGAGCGCCGATGCCACTCGCACGGCCCCTCGCGCAGCAGCGCATCGACATGCAGGGGCGTGCCGTAGCCCTTGTTGCGGGCGAAGCCGTAGGCCGGGTAGCGAAGGTCGAACTCGGCGCAGATTCGGTCGCGCGTCACCTTGGCGACGATGCTGGCCGCCGCGATCGAGGCGCTGATTGCATCGCCGTCGATGATGGGGCGCTGGGGAAGGTCGACCTCGCGCAGGCTGAGTGCGTCGATCACGAGATGATCCGGCGCCTCGGCCAGGTGACCCAATGCGTCGCGCATCGCGAGCTTGGTGGCCTGCAGGATGTTGATGCGGTCGATCACCTCGACCTCCATGCAGCCGACGCCGACCGATTCGGCGCGGTCCAGGATCTGCTCGTACAGGGCCTCGCGACGGGCGCGGGAGAGGACCTTGCTGTCACGCAGGCCCCGGATGCGGTGGCGCTCCGGCAGGATCACGGCTGCGGCGACGACCGGCCCGGCGAGCGATCCGCGGCCCACCTCGTCGATCCCTGCGATGCGGCGGAATCCCGCCAGGCGCAGCTCACGCTCGTGGCGCATATGCGCGTCGCGGGGGGCCTGATGGGGGCCGCTCAGCGGCCGCCGCGTGACCTTCGCAGCTTCGCCCGCCACCGCGTCAGCGGCCGGGCCGGCGCTCGCGGAGGGTCGCCGACTTGCCAACGCGGTCACGCAGGAAGTAGAGCTGGGCGCGACGCGCGACGCCGTGGCGAACGACCTCGATCTTCTCGACGCGCGGGGCGTGCACCATGAACGTACGCTCCACGCCCACCCCCGACGCGATCCGCCGCACGGTGATGCGCTGGTTGAGTCCGCCGCCGCGCAGGCGCATGACCGTCCCCTCGAAGATCTGGATTCGCTCCCGGCTGCCCTCGACGACCTTGACCGACACCTTGACGGTGTCGCCCGAGGCGATCAGCGGCACATCGGTTCGGAGCTGCTCCCGCTCGAGCTCCTTGATCGGATCCATCCTGGGCGAGACCTCGTTATCGCGGCCTTAGCCGCGGCTTATCGACTGGGTGGGAGCCCGATGCGGGCGTGAACGTGACGAACGCGACCGACCCGCGGCCGCGACCGGCGGAGTATAGCAGCGCCCTCCGGGGCTGGTCGACGCGTGCTACTCCAAGGCGCGGTCCTCTTCGGCGAGGCGCTCGAGGTCGGCCCGGTCCTCATCGGTGAGCGGCGCCGTGGCGAGCAGATCGGGGCGGCGGTGAACGGTGCGGCGCAGTGACTCTACCCGCCGCCAGCGGGCAACCTCCCCATGGTGCCCGGAGAGCAGGACGGACGGGACGGCTTCACCACGGAAGTTCTCGGGACGGGTGAAGTGCGGCCCCTCGAGCAGCCCGGCGGCAAACGAGTCGGACTCGTGCGACTCGGCCTCGATGACTCCCGGCACGAGGCGGGCGACCGCGTCGATCAGCACCAGCGCGGGCAGTTCGCCCCCCGTCAGCACGTAGTCCCCGATGCTCACCTCACGATCGGCAAGTGCCCGCGCCCGCTCGTCGACGCCCTCGTAGCGACCGCACACCAGCGCCAGCCGCCCGACCGTGGCCAGCTCCCGTGCCAGGCGATCGGTGAGTCGCTCACCGGCCGGATCGAGGAGCACGACATGCGCGCCGGCTGCCCGCAGCGGCTCGACTGCCGCGAACAGAGGCTCGGGGCGCATGACCATCCCCGCTCCCCCGCCGTAGGGGTAGTCGTCGACGCTGCGGTGCCGCCCGATTCCGTGCTCGCGGAGGTCGTGGACATCGACGGCCAGGATCCCGCGCTCGACCGCGCGGCCGATCACCGACAGGCGCAGCGGCGCGTCGAACAGCTCGGGAAAGAGCGTCACCACATCGATCGTCAGGAGGGCGGCAGCATCCTCGCGGCCCATCGGTCAGACCTCCTCCGCGTCGTAGTGAACCACCATTCGGCCTGCCTCCAGGTCGATGGTCCGGACGACGTCGCGCAGCGCGGGAACGAGCAGCTCGCCGGGCGGCCCCTCGATGCGATAGACCTCGTTCTCGCCTGCCCGAAAGATCTCGACCACCTTGCCGAGGTCCGCCCCCGCCTCGTCGACGACAGACAGGCCGATGAGCTGGTGCCAGTAGTAGGTGCCCGCCGGAAGGGGCGTGGTCGGGGCCTCGAGGTAGCGCCCGGCCAGTTGCTCCGCGGCGGCGCGGTCGGCGACCCCCTCGATCTGCAGCACGGGGACGCGGCCACCCCAGGCGACGTCCATGACGTGGCGGGGCTCCGTCTCGTCCTCGATCCAGATCGACTCACCGCTGGCGAGCCGCTCGGGTCGATCGGTGAGGAGCTCGATCCTCAGGGCGCCCTGGAGGCCCTTGGCGCCCAGGACGCGCGCAATGGCAAGTCGCTCAGTCGTCGCCGACGATCTCCAGCTCCACGTGCCGACCGTCGCGTGCACCCATGACCCGCAGGAGGCTCCGAATCGCGTTGGCGATGCGACCATCACGGCCGATGATGCGGCCCATGTCACCCTCGCCGACCTTGAGCGTCAGCGTGACCTCGTCATCGGCCTCGACAAGGTCGACCACCACGGCGTCGGGGTCGTCGACCAGCGAGCGGGCGACGTACTCGAGGAACTCCTTCACTTCGCCGCCTCATTCTCGGCCGCGGGCTCGGCTGCAGCTTCGGCCACAGGCTCGGCGGCTGCTTCGGGCTCGGCCTCGGGCTCCGCTACTGCTTCGGGCTCGGCCTCGGCGGCTGCCTCGGGCTCGGCTTCGGGCTCGGCCTCGGGCTCCGCTACTGCTTCGGGCTCGGCGGCTGCTTCGGGCTCGGCCTCGGCCTTGGCTGCTGCCGGTTTCGTGGCGGCCGACTTGCGCACGCGCTTCGCCTTCGGCGGCTTGGCTACAGCGGCCTCGGCGGTGGCAGCCACCCCAGCGGGCGCCGCCTTCTGGCCGTTCAGCTTGATGAGCCGTGCCACGGTGTCCGATGGGAGGGCCCCCTTGCTCACCCAGGCCGCCAGCCGTGCGGCGTCGATCTGCACCGTCGCCGGCTCGGTGAGCGGGTCGTAGTAGCCGAGGATCTCCAGCGCCCGCCCGTCACGGGGCTTGCGGCTGTCGATGGCCACCACGCGATAGGCGGGCCGTTTGGTGGCCCCAACGCGTGAGAGCCGAATGCGTACTGCCAAGCTTGTCTACCTCTCTGCGGTGGCGGCGGCGGCCGCCGATGTGAATTCTCGCTGCTGCCGCCCGACCGGGCGTTACTTGACGGTCAGGACGGACCGGACTTCCAGGTGATCTCCAGCGGCCCTGGCGCTCGCGGCCAGCTCGCCGATCTGGTGGAGGATATCGCGGAACTCGCTTCCCGGGTCGAAGACTTCGGCCGATGCGTCCATCAGCCCGGCCAGATCGACCCACAGCTGGTTGCCGGCGCGGGCCCCTGCAAGCTCGAATGTTGCCTCGTAGCCCTCCACGTCCGCCAGCGTGACGTTGGCGTCGTGCGCCTCCACCACCGCCGCCACCGCATCGGCATCGAAGGCCAGGACCACCACACCATCGAGCATGGCGTATGCCAGCTCGACGATCTCCGGGACGGCCACGCTCGTGATCGTCACACCGCGCACCGAGCGACTCGAAACCGCCGATCCCCGCTCGGCCAGGGCGTCGCGCATCCGTCGCAGTGCCGCCTCGGCGGCGACGGGGTCGCTCGGGCGGAGGAGGAGCTGGCCGCGCGGGCCCGCGGTCAGGAGCTGCTGCAGCGCCAGTCCCGTTTCGCCGTCGAGCAGGGGCAGCACGTCGCGATCGAAGTTGATGCCGAGACCGACCGCCGCGAGCGCCCGGAGCTGGTTGAGGGCATCGCGCGCCTCTGCAAAGCCGGGGTCATCGGCAAGCTGCTCCTCCAGGTCCGCGATGCTCTGCTGCAGGCCGAGGATGACCGCAGAAGCCGGCGTGTTGGCCGGCATCCATTGGGCAAGGGTCGCCGCGTCCGTGCCGAGCGCGAAGGCCCGCCGCGCCGAATCGCCCGCAGCGTCCGCGTCGAACGGAACGTCGCCGTCGAGGTGCAGGCCGCTCGGCTCGGCGACCAGGGCCAGCGCGGCTGTCGTGTAGCCTCCCACCGGCCGCTCCTCGGCGAGCGAGACGATGCGCCGCACGTCGACATAGACCGAGGCGAGGTGATCTGCCGGCAGGCCTCGCATCGCCGATCCGAATGCCGCGGAGTCGGCCAGCGATGGGGCGGCGTCCGCATCGGCATCGAGTGCCGCGCGCAGGCCGTCGGCGGTATCGGCCACCAGCAGCAGGTCCGGCAGCAGCGCGTAGCTGCTCCCCTCACCGATCATCGCCTGCTCGCCGCGATACGTTTCGGCGGTGAAGGTTGCCCCGTCGCGGCCCATCAGGCGAGGCACCGCGACGCTCGCCGACGCGGGATCCCTGACCGATGCGAGCAGGAGCAGGTGCGGTGGACCGATGAGCACCTCGCCAGGCGCCATGGCCACCGCGACCTGGTTGCCGAGCCATGGCCGCATGTCGGCGGCGTAGTCCAGGCCAAGGTCGCCGAGGAGGCGCTGCGTGACGTCGTGGATCTTCTGCTCGAGGGTGGCGGAGTCGCGAAACCCGGGGAGGCGGCCGACCAGCTCGAACAGGTTCATCCGCTGGCCTGTGGACGGCTGGAGGTAGAGGTTGATGTAGACGGCAGTGTCGGCAGGTGCCGCCCGCGCAGCACGATCGCCTGACGCCGAGAAGATGAACAGATAGCCCGCGACAACCGTGACGCCAAGCAGGGCGAGCAGGCCCGTGACCGCCGCCACCAGCCGGCGCATCGGCTAGCGACCCAGGATGCCGCGGAGGCCGCTCCCGCCCATCGGCAGCCGCCCGCTGCCGAGCTGCCGCATCATCCGTTGCATCTCGGCGTATTGCTTCAGCAGGCGGTTGACATCGACGGTCGTCGTTCCGCTGCCGGCCGCGATCCGCCGCCGCCGGCTGGCCTTGATCAGCTCTGGCCGCTGCCGCTCGTCGGTGGTCATCGAGTCGAGCATCGCCTCGATGCGCCGCAGCTGACCGTCGTCAACGGCCTGCTGCGCGGCGCCGGCGAGCTGCCCGGCTCCGGGGATCATGCCGAGCAGCTGCCCGATCGGCCCCATCTTCTTCACCTGGGCCAGCTGGGCTCGGAAGTCGTCAAGCGTGAATCGGTTGTCGATCATCCGTTGGGCCAGGCGCTCCGCCTCGGCCTGGTCGACGGTCTCCTGGACCCGCTCGACGAGCGAGACGATGTCACCCATCCCCAGGATCCGCTGCGCCAGGCGGTCAGGGTGGAAGGCTTCGAAGCCGTCCGTTCGCTCCCCGGTGCCGATGAACGCGATCGGCAGACCGGTTACGCTGCGGATGCCGAGGGCCGCCCCGCCTCGCGCGTCGCCGTCCATCTTGGTGAGCACGAGGCCCGTCAGCGGCAGACGGTGATGAAACGCCTCCGCCACCCGCACGGCGTCCTGTCCGGTCATGGCGTCGACGACCAGCAGCGTCTCGACCGGGGTCAGCGCGCCGGCGATGCGCACAAGCTCGTCCATCATCGGCTCATCCACGTGCAGGCGGCCCGCCGTGTCCAGGACGACCACGTCGAGCCCGCGCTGGCGAGCCTGCTCTACGCCGGATCGAGCGATCTCGACGGCGGGGGTGCCGATCGGGCGGCTGTGCACCTCGACGCCGATCTGGTCCCCGAGCGCCACGAGCTGATCCACGGCGGCCGGGCGATAGACGTCGGCGGCCACCAGCAGGGGCCGATGACGGTCGCGGCGGAGGCGCACGGCGAGCTTGGCGGCGGTCGTCGTCTTGCCCGAGCCCTGCAGGCCGACCAGCATGACGAGGCTGGGCGATCCGTCGAGGCGCAACCGGTAGCGCTCGCCGCCGAGCACGGCGACCAGCTCGTCGTGCACCGCCTTGATCACCTGCTGCCCCGGATGGAGGCCGGTCAGGACCTCCGCCCCCAGCGCTCGCTGGCGCACCGCCGCCACGAAATCCTTGACGACGCGGAAGTTGACGTCCGCCTCCAGCAGGGCGAGGCGGACGTCGCGGAGGGCGACGTCCAGGTCGGCCTCGGTGATCTTGGCCTTGCCGCG
>CAZDAV010000012.1:0-16348 GCA_964503725.1 uncultured Steroidobacteraceae bacterium | reverse complement strand
GAGGATCAACAATGGGCTTCTGGTTCTCATGGCTTCCCTCAGATTGCCGTCGATCAGTTGTCGGTGGTGACCCCGTCACCGAGCGCAAAGCGGCGCAGCTCCTCGTCGCAGGCGTCGCGCAGCCGGTTGGCCTGCGTGATGAGGAAGGGGGTCATCTTCGAGGAGTCGACGATGAGGAGCGTGTGCCCGCGCTCGTTGCGGTCGAGCACAATGCGGTCCTCGCCGTGGTATGAGATCGACCAGTTGGCCTGGAGCTGGACCAGCTCGGCCAGCACCACCTTCTCGGGAAAATACCAGTCCAGGTAGGCCGCGTTCAGCGAGGCGACCACGTCCCGCAGCTGATGCGTGGCATTGCGCTTCACCCGCGCAACGAAGTGCACCAGCCGCAGGGCGGCGAATGGGTCGCCCACCCGGGCGATCTGCGGCGGCGCGAGCTCAGGGTCCGGCAGGCCGGACGGCGCGGGATCGAGGAGCGGGTGATCGGCGGTCATCGGGCTGGCAAGTATCGCCCATCGGGAGGTTCACAACTGTTCAGATCACTTGAACAGTTGCACCGGGAGTTCGCATGATGAGGGGGTCCGGGGTCGGTGCCTTGAGGCAATAGGCCCCCCTAGTACTGACGTGCCCCTTCCGAAGGCCCTCGCACGCGACCACCATGGCGGCATGACCTTCTGGAACTGGCGTCGTGGGTCCGCCACGGGTGCCGCACAGGGCTCGGCCGCGGTCGCGACGACCGGCCATGACCTGGCGCCCATCGAGCTGTACACGTCCGACGCGCGGATCGTGGGCTGGATCTCGGCCAACGGCCAGCGCGTCACGGACCTTCTCAACGACCACGACGAGCTGCGGCTGTGGCATCCGAGCCCCGGGCCAATCGTGGCGCCCTCCGACCACAGCGGCGAGCACGCGACGGCCGACTCCGATGGCGGCGGGGAGTGGCAGTCGCTTGTGACCGATCAGCTGGTGCTGGCCATGCCGCCCGAGTGGCGCGCCGCCCGACAGCTTCGCCTGCATCGCAAGCTACGCCGCGTGGCTCTCTCGGCCGGCCCGTTCAGCGTCACCGGCAACCTGCACCTGACTCCCGGTGTGGAGGCGTCCGAGTACGGCGTGCTCCGCGGCCGTCGCTTCCTGCCGCTCACCGATGCCTACCTCCTGCACAACGGCGAGCCGCCCTTCGAGCACGTCGTCAGCGTGGTGATCGTCAACACCTCGCACATCACGCAGCTCGTACCGCTGGTGACCCTGGCCTAGCCAACACCGGCGCGGCGGCGATAATCGCCGCACCGATGGCCGTCCTGCGCTCCGCCCTGGATCCTGCCTCCCCCGCAACCGTTGCGAATGCGGCTGCCATGCGTGCTGCGGTCGACGAGCTGCGTGCCCGCACCCGAGTCGTGAGTGAGCGCGGAGCCGGTGGCGATGAACGATCCATCGCGCGTCACCGAGAGCGCGGCAAGCTCCCTGTCCGCGAGCGGATCGAGCGGCTGATCGACCCGGGCAGCGCCTTCCTGGAGCTCTCCGCTCTGGCGGCCGATGGGCTGTATGACGGCGAGGCGCCGGGAGCGGGGATGGTGACCGGCATCGGCCTGGTGGAGGGAGTCGAATGCGTGCTCGTCGCCAACGACGCGACGGTGAAGGGCGGCACCTACTTCCCGATGACCGTCAAGAAGCACCTGCGCGCCCAGGAGATCGCCCTGGAGAATCGCCTGCCGTGCCTCTACCTGGTGGACAGCGGCGGCGCCTACCTGCCGCTGCAGGATGAGGTGTTCCCTGATCGCGAGCACTTCGGTCGCATCTTCTACAACCAGGCGCAGCTCTCCGCGCGGGGAATCCCGCAGATCGCGCTCGTGATGGGCTCGTCCACCGCCGGGGGCGCGTACGTGCCGGCCATGTCCGACGAGACGGTGATCGTCAAGGGCACCGGCACCATCTTCCTGGGAGGCCCGCCGCTGGTGAAGGCGGCGACCGGCGAGGAGGTGACGGCCGAGGAGCTCGGCGGCGCCGAGGTGCACACGGTGACGAGCGGCGTTGCCGACCACTACGCACTCGACGACGAGCATGCCCTTGCCATCGGGCGCGAGATCGTGCGCAGCCTCGCCTGGCGCAAGCCGGAGGCGCCGTGGGAGCGCAGCGAGCCGGCGGCGCCATCGGCCAATCCGGAGGAGCTGTACGGCGTCGTCCCCAGCGATCCGCGGCTGACCTACGACGTGCGCGAGGTGATCGCGCGGCTGGTCGACGGCAGCGACTTCCACGAGTTCAAGGAGCGCTACGGGGAGACGCTGGTCACCGGCTTCGCGCGGATCGAGGGCTACCCGGTCGGGATCCTGGCCAACAACGGGATCCTGTTCAGCAGCTCCTCGCTCAAGGGCGCGCATTTCGTGGAGCTGGCCAGCCAGCGCAAGATTCCCCTTGTCTTCCTGCAGAACATCACCGGCTTCATGGTGGGACGCGAGTACGAGGCGGGCGGCATCGCCAAGGACGGCGCCAAGCTGGTCACCGCGGTGGCGACCACCGCCGTGCCGAAATTCACGGTGATCATCGGCGGGTCCTTCGGCGCGGGGAACTACGGGATGGCGGGGCGCGCCTACTCACCGCGCCAGCTGTGGATGTGGCCGAATGCGCGCATCAGCGTGATGGGCGGGGCGCAGGCGGCCCGCGTCCTCTCCACGGTGAGCGCTGATGTCGATTCGGACGAGGCGCGCGACGCCTTCGAGGCTCCGATCCTGGCCGAGTACGAGCGCCAGGGATCGCCCTACTACTCCACCGCGCGGCTGTGGGATGACGGCGTGATCGACCCGCTCGACACGCGGCGGGTGCTGGCTATAGGGATCAGCGCGGCGCTCAACGCGGAGATCGGCGAGACGAGGTTCGGCGTCTTCCGGATGTAGCCCAGCCGCGGTGGTAGGCTGCCAACCGATGACCCTCGACCGCCCGGCCCCCGGCTCGCACGACCGCTCCACTCCAAGCGGCGCGCTGGAGGAGAGCTCCATGAACATCTTCGAGGCGATGCTGGCCGCCCGGAATGCGGAGCAGAGCGGCGAGACCGGGCGGGCGACACTGGATGCCTTCTATCGGACCCTGATGGACGGGACGCTGCTCCTGCCGGTCCCACCCGAGCATGGCGACGAGGCGCGCTCGGCGCTCGAGTCGGCGGTCAACGACGACCAGGAGGTCGAGATCAGCGTGATGTTGGCGGCCGATGCCGATGGGCGCCCCACCAGCGTCTGCTTCGCGTCACTCGCGGCGTTGTCCGCCTGGTCGCCGCGCGGCACCGCCAGCCTGCCGCTGCCGGCGCGCATCGCGATCGGCAACATGGCTGCCGCCGGGGTGCCGGCGATCATGGATCCGGCGGGGCCGATCCCCTATCGCTTCGAGCCCGATGAGCTGGCCTCGCTGGCCGCCGGCCGGCTGCCCGGCAGCGATGAGCCGCTCGCCGCGCCATCGACCCGCACCTCGATCCGTCTGCGCCTGGCAGGGCCGACGGCGCTGGTCCTGGAGCCGGCCCTGCGCGATGCCCTGCGCGATACCGATGTTGACGCCGCCTGGCTGGTCGAATCGGAGAGCGACGGAGTTCGGCGCCTGATGCTCGGGCTGCTCGGAGGCGAGGGAGCCGCGGCAACGGTGGACGTTCCAGATGGGACCGATGTCGTGTGGCTGGAGGAGCCACTGCTGACATCGGTGCAGGCGGTGGCCGACCCCTTCTACCGCAGGGGTCGCGGGTGAGCGGCATGCTGCGGGTGGAGCGCGAAGGGGCGGTGGCTCGGGTCACGCTCTCACGCCCCGAGGTGCGCAACGCCCTGAACGCTGATCTGATCGCCGAGCTGCGGCTTGCCTTCGTTGGACTGGCCGGTGAGCCGCCGGAGACGCTCCGGGCCGTTGTGCTGGCCGGCGACGGGAAGGCCTTCTGCGCCGGGGCGGACGTCGAGTGGCAGCGCGCGGCGATGTCGCTGTCGATGGAGGAGAACGAGGCCGATGCGGGTCGGCTGCAGGAGATGCTGACCGCCATCGACGACTGTCCGGTCCCCGTGGTCGCGGCCGTCCACGGGGCCGCCCTCGGCGGCGGCATGGCGCTCTGCTGCGTGGCGGACGTGACGCTGGCCGCCGCCGGCACGGTCTTCGGCTTCACCGAGACGAAGCTCGGCCTGATCCCCGCCGTCATCAGCCCATTCGTGCTGCCACGCATCGGGGAGGGGCAGGCGCGGGCCCTCTTCACGACCGGCGAGCGGTTCGGGTCGGAGCGGGCGCTGCGGATCAGCTTGGTGCACGAGGTGCTGCCCGACGAGGCGGCCCTCCATGCGCGGGTCGGTGCGGTGCTTGGCGAGCTGCTCTCCGCCGGGCCGATGGCGGCTCGTGCTGCGAAGGCCGTCGTTCGCGAGCAGCGCGGACTTTCCCGCGAGGAGGCGCTGGAGATGACCGTCGGTCGGGCGGCGAGTCAGCGCGTCTCTCCCGAGGGGCAGGAGGGCCTGTCCGCGTTCCTCGAGAAGCGCCCGCCGTCCTGGCGAGGGGAGTAGCCCGGCCTCTGCGACAATCGCGACATGACCGATGACGCGCTCACGCCCCGCCAGGTTGCGGACGAGCTGGGCGTCACGGTCCGCACCGTGCAGCGCTGGGTGGCGGACGGGCGCCTGCCGGCAAGCCGGGTGGGTGGGCGCGTCCGAGTGTCGCGCGCGTCGCTCGGAGCGGTGGCGGCAGCGCCGACGACACAACCGCCACGGCCGATTCGCTCCCTTCTGATCGCCAACCGCGGCGAGATCGTGGCTCGCATCGCGCGGACCGCGCGGGCGCTTGGCATCCGCGCCATCGGCGTTCACGCCCCGGACGACCGGCCACCCGACGGCGTCGACCTGGCGCTCCCGATCTCCGACTACCTCGACGCAGGGGCCATCCTGGGCGGCGCGCGGCGCGCCGGCGCCGAGGCGCTCCATCCCGGCTACGGCTTTCTGTCAGAGAACCCTGCGTTCGCCGATGCCGTGGAGCGTGCCGGCCTCATCTGGGTCGGGCCGCCGGCCAGCGCGATCGCCGCGATGGGCGACAAGGCGGCCGCCCGTCGGATCGCGGTGGCGCACGGGGTCCCCGTCGTTCCCGGCTACGACGGGGAGGCGCAGGACGACGCGACGCTGGTGGCGGAGGCGGGGCGTATCGGCCTTCCGGTCCTGATCAAGCCGTCGGCAGGGGGCGGCGGCAAGGGCATGCGCGTCGTTCGCGAGGCCGCCCAACTCCCCGATGAGCTGGCCGCCGCGCGCCGCGAGGCGAGTCGCGCCTTCGGGGACGATCGGCTCATCCTGGAGCGCCTGCTTGTGGGAGCGCGACACGTCGAGGTGCAGGTCCTCTTCGACGCGCGGGGCAACGGGATTCACCTCGGCGAGCGCGACTGCTCGACCCAGCGACGCAACCAGAAGATCATCGAGGAGTCGCCCGCGCCATCGGTCTCGCCCGAGCTTCGCCGGCGCCTGGGCGAAGCCGCCCTCGAGGTCGCTGCGGCAGTCGGCTATGTCGGTGCCGGCACGGTCGAGTTTCTGCTGACCGATGACGCCTCCTTCTTCTTCGGCGAGATGAACACCCGCCTCCAGGTCGAGCACCCCGTGACCGAGGCAGTGACCGGCCGCGACCTGGTCGCCGACCAGCTGCGGATCGCGTCCGGTGAGCCGCTCGCGGTGGAGCAGGGCGCCGTGCGCTGGAACGGCCACGCCATGGAGGCGCGCCTCTACGCCGAGGATCCGGACGCCGGATTCCTGCCCTCGACCGGGCGGCTGGTGCGCCTGCGCTGGCCGGCCGGCATCCGGATCGAGACGGGGCTGCGCGAGGGCGACGTCGTCTCGGACCGATACGACCCGCTCCTCGCCAAGCTGATCGCGCACGGTGCATCCCGGGGCGAGGCGATCGCGCGGCTGCGCAAGGGGCTGGACGAGACGCTGGTGCTGGGCGTCCGCACCAACCTGCGCTTCCTGCGGTGGCTGCTCGCTCAGCCGGCGATACAGGACGGCGAGATGCGGATCGATACGTTGGCCGGCCTCGTACCACCCTCGGCCATGCCCGATGACGGTGCCTGGGTCGCCGCGGCGACCGCACTGTTGGCGGGCGGACACGATGGCCCGTGGGGCGGCGGCTGGCGCGGTGCGGCGCCATCGGCCGTGCGGCTGCGCTTCGGCGACGAGGAGCGCCGAGTGGAGGTGCGCGGTGCTTCAGTCGCCGCCGAGGTCGTCGTCGACGGCGCCACTGCCCACGTCGACGTGGAGGGCCAGTCGCTCGAGCTGTCGCTGGCCATGCCGCCGAGCATCGAGGAGGCGGTACGGCATGCCGCGACGCAAGCCGGAGGCGTCGCCGCGCTGATCGCTCCCATGCCCGGCCGCGTGGTCGCCATCCGCTCGGTGGAGGGCGCATCGGTCCTGGCCCACCAGGCGCTGGTCGTCATCGAGGCCATGAAGATGGAGCACGCCGTCGTGACGCCGCTGGCCGGGACGGTGACGCGGCTGGCGGTGAGCGTGGGGCAGCAGGTGCAGCGCGGCGACCTGCTGGCGGAGGTATCGGCCTAACATGGCCGCCCGATGACCCGGCCCGAGGTGCGCATCTACGAGGTCGGCCCGCGCGATGGCCTGCAGGCGGAGGCGACCGTGGTGCCGACGGAGGCCAAGCTGCAGCTGATCGGCATGCTCGCGGATGCCGGTCTGCGCGAGATCGAGGCCACCTCGCTCGTCTCCCCGGCCGCAATCCCGCCGCTCGCCGATGCGGACGAGCTGCTGCGGCTCCTGGACCGCCGTCCGGGCGTGCGATACCCGGTGCTGGTGCCGAACCGGCGCGGCCTGGAGCGCGCCATCGCGGCCGACGTCGACGCCATCTGCCTGGTCACCGCCGCGACTGACGCGTATGTGCAGCACAACATCCACATGACCATCGACGAGTCGCTGGTGGCCTTCGAGCCGATTGCGACCGAGGCGCGGCAACGAGGCTGGTGGATCCGTGCGTACGTCAGCACCGCCTTCGGCTGCCCCTACGACGGCGAGGTCGACGAGCGCGCCGTGGTGAGCGTCGCCGAGCGGCTGCTGCGGCTGGGCGTGGACGAGCTGTCGATCTCCGACACCGTGGGCGTGGCGGCGCCGGCGGACGTGCGCCGCGTGCTCGGGGCGCTCAGCGCGGCGGGCATCGGTCCAGAGGTGCTGGCGCTTCACCTGCACGACACGCGCGGGACCGCGCTCGCCAACGTGATGGCCGCGCTCGACCTGGGGATCCGCTGCTTCGACGCCTCGACCGGCGGCACCGGCGGCTCGCCGTACGCCCCGGGCTCGGCCGGCAACCTGGCGACCGAGGACCTCGTCTACCTGCTCGACCGCCAGGGGATGCGCAGCGGCGTCGATCTCGACGGCGTCCTGGCGGCGGCGCGCTTCTGCGCCGCGCAACTCGGCGGCGAGGTCTCCAGCCGGGTGGGGCGCGCGGGCGGCTGGCCCGCGTAGCGGGGTAGGATGGGACCGATGCAGGCGCGCCCGCCCGACGCCCAGCCACGCCCGGTCCTCCTGGACGTCGACACCGGGATCGACGACATGATCGCCCTGCTCATCGCCGCCACCGCCCCGGAGCTGAACCTGCGGGGCGTGACCTGCGTCGCGGGCAACGTCGAGATCCATCACGTGGCGCGCAACACCGGCAAGCTCCTGCGCATGGTCGGCCGGGGGGACGTGCCGGTCAGCATCGGGGCGGCACGACCGCTCCACCGACGGCTGCGCACAGCCCAGGACACGCACGGCCCGACCGGCACCGGCTACGTCGAGCTGACCGGCGAGGACCCCGGGCTCGGCTCGACCGACTACACCGCGGTTCCAGCGCCGCGCTACATCGCCGCGCATGTCGCACGCCATCCCGGCGAGCTCACGATTGTCGCGCTCGGTCCGCTCACCAACCTGGCTGCTGCGACGCTGAATGGCGTCGACCTGGCCGGCGGGCTGCGCGAGGCGATCTGGATGGGCGGCACCATCGAGGAGCGCGGCAACACCACTGACACCGGCGAGTGGAACGCCTGTGTCGACCCGGAGGCCGCCGAGATGTGCCTGGCCGCTGGCGCCATCTCGCGCATGTTTCCGCTCGACGCCACCGAGGACGTGATCTTCGCCCTCGAAGACCTGGACGATCTGCCCGATACCTACCTGGCGGCGATCGTCCGCGACGCGGTTCGCTTCTACGTTGCCTTCCATCGCGAGGCGGACGGCATCGACGGCTGCTACCTGCACGACCCGGTGACGCTCATCGGGTCGCTCCTGCGGCCGGATCTCGTGACGGAATCGGTCAGCCAGGCGCTCGCCTGCGATACGAGCAGCGACGCCCGCCTGGCCGGCAGCCTGTATCGGTCCGAGAATGGTGGGCGGAAACCGATCGAGGTCGCCATGGCGATCGATCCTGGACCGATGAAGGAGGAGCTCCTCGAGCGGCTCGCCCGAGCCGTCGCCGAACCGAAACCGTTGGCCTGACCACACACACAGAGGAGGGTCGGATCGTGTTGTTTCGCTCGCTCGCAGCCGCTGCGGTATTCGTCGGGGCCGTGGTCGGAGGGATCATCGTCGCTGGCGGAAGCCTCGCCGACTTCGACGCGGCGGTGAATGCCTTCGCCTTGATCACCGTCGTGGCGGTGCTCCTCGGCTTCGTTGCCTACGCCCTGGTCGAATTGGCCCAGACCGGTGCCATGGCCTCGATCAGCCGCCAATTCGACACCCGCACGGTGGCGCTCATCCCGGTCGCCATCGCCATCAACATCATCCTCGGCCAGGCCGTCTCCGCCGCGCTGAAGATCCCGATCTACATGGACAGCGTCGGGACGATCCTGGTCGGGGCGCTCGCCGGCCCGGTACCCGGCATCATCACCGGCCTGGCGTCGAACCTGCTGTGGACCTACGTCCTGCCAGCTCCCTTCCACAGCGACTTCGCGGCGCCCTTTGCCATCGTGGCCGCTGCCATCGGGCTGCTGGCCGGGATCGCCGGCCGGGCGGGCCTCCTGAGGTCGCGACCGAACCGGGGAGTGGGCGAGCTGGCCCTGTCGGGCGTGGTGGCGCTGCTCGTCATCGGCGGGCTCGGGCTCTACACCTACACCCGCTTCTACGAGAAGACGTTCACCTTCTTCAACCCCGATCCCCCGGTCGATCCCGGATTCCTGTTGGTGGTCGTGGGCTGGGCGGTGGCGATCCTGATCGTGGGGGCCGTCGTCGGCTTCCTCGCCCTGCTCTTCGCGCGACGGGATGCGGCGGTCGCCTGGGTCGTGGTGGCGGGCGCCGTGACCGGCGTGGTCGCCGGCCTGTCGAGCGCACCGATCGCCGCCAACCTGTTCGGCGGGGTCACCGGTGCCGGCACCGACTTCCTGGTCCTCTTCTTCCGCCAGCAGGGCTCGGACGTGCTGACCTCGTCGTTCCAGCAGAGCCTGATCAGCGACCCGATCGACAAGGTCACGACCTTCCTCCTCGTATTCCTGATCCTGTCGGCGATGGCCCGCCGCACGAAGGCTCGCTTCCCGCAGGGTGAGCGGCTGATTGATGCGGAGCCCGACCCTCCCGTCAGCGAGGGAGCACCAGCCTGAGCGCGGCCACGGCGGCGCCGATCCCCGAGTTCCTGGGGCGTGCCGGCCCCTCGCGCTTCCACCGTCTCAACCCACTCACGAAGCTGACGCTGGCGACCGCCACCTCGATCGCGGCGGTCGTCCTCGGCGGCCTCGCCGGGCCGGGGGTCCTGGTCGCTTTGGCGGTCATCGCTCCGGCCGTGGCGGCCGGCGTGCTGGGACGCTTGCTGCGGGCATCCCTCCTGCTCACCTTGCCGATTGCCCTCAGCGTGTTGGTCATCAACGTCTTCTTCTTCCCGGGCGGCGCGACCCTCCTCCTTCGTGTCGGACCGTTCGCCGCGACGGCCGAGGGACTCGTCTTTGCGACCGAGGTGCTGGCCCGCATCGGCGCCATCAGCGGAGCGATCACCCTCTTCTACCTGACCACTCCGCCCGCGGCGCTGGTGCTCGACCTCGAGCATCGCGGCGTCTCGCCGCGGGTCGCCTTTGTGGCGTTGGCCTCGGTCCAGACCGTGCCGGCCATGGTTGAGCGGGCCACGACCATCACCGCCGCGCAGCGCGCGCGCGGCCTGGACACCGAGGGCTCCTTCTTCCGGCGCGCCCGCGGGCTGCTGCCGCTTGCCGGTCCGGTCCTGCTCGGCTCCATCGGCGAGGTCGAGGAGCGCGCCATGGCGCTCGATGCTCGCGGCTTCACGCGACCCGGTCGCCGCACCCTGCTGTGGTGGCCGCCGGACTCCGGCCTGCAGCGCCTGGCCCGATGGCTGCTCGTGACGAGCGTCCCACTCCTGATCGTCGCTCGCGCGCTCGGCTGGCTCGACGGGCTGCCCTGATGCTGGCGCTCGAATCGGTCAGCTACCGGTACGCGGGAGCGCGGCGCGCCTCGCTCCACGATGTGAGCCTGGAGCTGCGGGACGGCGAGGTGGTCGGACTGGTCGGCGCGTCCGAGTCGGGCAAGACGACCCTCTGCCTGGTGGCATCCGGGCTCGCACCACGCACGGTGGGCGGGCGGCTGACGGGTCGGGTGCTGGTCGACGGGGAGGACGCAGCGCCGCTGGCCATGCACCAGCTCGCCGGCAGGGTCGGGATCGCCTTCGCCAGCCCCGCCACGCAGCTTTCCGGGGTGGCCGGCACGGTCTACGAGGAGATCGCCTTTGGGCCGATGAACCTGGGCCTGCCACTCCCCGAGGTGATCGCCCGAACCGATGGCGCTCTCGCCTCCCTGCGCATCGAAGCGATCGCCGACCGCGACCCGGCCCGACTGTCCGGCGGGCAGCTGCAGCTGATCGCCATCGCCGGCCTCTTCGCCCTCGCCCCGGCCCACCTGATCCTCGACGAGCCGACGGCCCAGCTCGATCCGGCCGGCACGGCGATGGTCGCAGAGGCGCTGGCCAGCCTCGCCGCCGCCGGCGCGTCGATCCTCGTCGCCGAGCACAAGATGGACCTGCTGGCCACCATCTGCTCGCGCGTCGTGGTGCTCGACGCCGGGCGCATCGTGCTCGAGGGGACGACGAGCGAGGTCCTCGGCGATGCCCGACTCCCCGACCTGGGAGTGGCTCCCCCAGCGACCGCCCGCCTGCGGCACTCCGCCCGCGAGGCCCATCTCCCACCCGCCGCGCTCGCCCGCCTGAACGGGGCGCTGTCCTGATGCCCGAGCTGCGCCTCGAGGCGGTCAGCCACGTCTACCCTGGCAGCGGGGTCCGGGCGCTCCACGGCATCGACCTGCGGATCGCTCCCGGCGAGCGGGTCGCGCTGATCGGGCAGAACGGCAGCGGCAAGACGACGCTGGTGCGCCATCTCAACGGGCTGTTGCGACCGACGACCGGGCGCTTCCTGCTCGACGGCGCCGACGCGGCCCGGACCACCGTCGCGCGCCTGGCCCGCTCGGTCGGACTCGTCTTCCAGGATCCGGATCGCCAGATCTTCTCCGCCAGCGTCCGCGACGAGGTCGCATTCGGGCCACGCAACCTCGGCATGCGCGGCGACCAGCTTCGCGACGCGGTCGAGAAGGCGCTGGCAGCAGTCGGCCTCGAGACGGAAGGTCGCACCAATCCCTATGACCTGGGGGCCTCGCGGCGCAAGCTGCTGGCGCTGGCATCGGTCCTCGCCATGCGGACGGCGGTCCTCGTCCTCGACGAGCCGACGACCGGCCAGGATCTGCGCGGCATGGCGATCGTGCGGCGCGTCATCGACGAGGCGCAGGCCGCCGGGCGCACCGTGATCGCGATCAGCCACGACATGGAGTTCGTGGCATCGGCCTTCGATCGGGTCGTCGTCCTGCGCGAAGGGCGGATCCTGCTCGACGGGCCGCCGGCATCGGTCTTCGACGAATCAGCCTGGGAATCGCTGCGCTCCACCTACCTGGAGCCACCGCCTGCCGCCCTGATCGGCGTGCGATTGGGGCTGGGCTCGACCCCGACCGACGAGGCGTTGCTCTTTGCGCTGGCGGGATCGGCTCAGTAAAAGCCGGGCAGCGGCGGGAGCGGATTCCCGTTGGCGTCGACCCGCTCGTCGGGCGGCAGCTCGTCACGATGTCGCCGCCCGCCTGTCGGCCCGGGAATCGGCTCGGCCATGATGGAATCCGGGACCTCGTCCAGCCGCTGCTCGATGCCGCGCAGGCCCAGGTGGCGCAGCGCCGCCCCAAATCGGTCGACGAAGCCCGGATCGCGCAACAGCGCGAAGGTGAGCGAGGCATGGGCGCGGATGAGCAACTCGATCCCCCGTACGGCCTCCGAGACGTTGACCTGGTTGAGCCCGAGCTGCGCGTCGAGGAGGTCCAGGGCCCGATTTGCCTCGCGCCGGGCGCGCGTGGTGAAGTGCGGCGTGCGATTCACTAAAACGCGCGTCCGATAGAGTGCGGCGCGCGCCAGTGAGGTGCGATCGGCAGGGACCGGAAAGGCCATGGACCAGATCTTACGCGGCGCCGAGGGCTGGCAGGAAGCGATCGCCCATGCGCTCAAGACCGTCGCGCGGCCGATCGCCGTCGATCCGCGCTTCGCTCCGCGCGACGCGGCCGGTCGCGTCAACCTGGCGCGCTATGACCGAGCGGCCTTTCCGCCAGCCCGTCCGGCGGCGACCCTGCTCCTCGTCTACCCCGGCGACGCCGGCGAGCTGACCGTGCCATTGACCGTCAGGCACGCGGATCTGCGCGAGCACCCCGGCGAGGTCTCCCTGCCCGGTGGTGCTGTCGACGCGGCAGATGCCTCCCGCGAGGCCACCGCCCTGCGCGAGGCGTGGGAGGAGGTGGGCGTCGACCCTGCGTCAGTCACCATCGCCGGCGTCCTGGACGACATCTGGATCCCGGTCAGCACCTTCGAGTTGCGGCCGTTCGTCGGGACGGCGGAGGTTCGGCCCACGCTCACACCCCATACCGACGAGGTGGCCGAGATCGTGGAGCTGCCCCTGCGCCACCTGCTCACCGACGGCGTGATCAGCGAGGAGCTGATCGAGGGACCCGGCTGGCAGCTGCGCGCCGCGGTGTACCGCCACGACGGTCATCGGATCTGGGGAGCCACGGCCCGCACCCTGGCGATGTTCGCAGCGGTCCTGCGCGAGGCCGCCTAGCGCCGGGTCTGCACCGTCGTCCGCGCCGCGCGCAGCAGCTCGAGCAGCGCTGCGTGGTGCGGTGGCGGGGCGGCCACGATGCTCAGTCGCGGTGGTCGCTTGGCGACGTTCCACCACGGTCCGCCTTGCAGGTCCGTCACGGTCGCACCGGCGCGCTCCGCGATCAGGCCGGCCGCCGCGATGTCCCACAGCGACAACCCGCCGTTCTGCACGAAGGCATCGAACCTGCCCGATGCGACGTACGCCAGCGCCAGCGCCGCGCTGCCCATCCGGCGCGAGATGCGAATCTCCGTAGCCACGCGCCGTTCACGGGCGATCCCCCCACGACCGATGATCGCCAGGCTGACCACGAAGTCGCTCAGCGCCTCTTTCCCGGCGGCCCGCACCGGCTCTCCGTTGAGAGTCGCCGGGCCGTCGGCGGTCGCGGCGTAGCAATCGTCGCGCAGCGGGTCGAGAATTACGCCGAGCGCCGGTCGACCCCCTTCGATCAGCCCGATCGAGACGCAGAAGTACGGGATCCCGTTCGCGTAGTTCACGGTCCCGTCGAGCGGGTCGATGACCCAGGTCCGTCGGCTCCATCGGGCACGCGCGGTGCCGGCCACCGGTTTGCCGCCCTCGGTCCGCTCGTGGCGGCCGGACTCCTCGGCCAGGATTGCGTCGCCCGGGTATCGGTCGCGGATCGCCGCGATTACGAGGGCCTCGCTGGCGTAGTCGACCTCGGTCACCACGTCCCGCTTGCTCTTGCGGTCGACCCGCATGGTGCGCTCGTAGCTGGCGGTCAGGAGCTCGCCCGCGCGCCTCGACAGATCGAGCGCGAACGCGAGGTCCTCGGCATGTGGGTCGGACACCATCGGATCGTAGCCGAGCCACGCGCAAGCCGGGCGTAATCGGCCGGTAAGCCCCGCCGTGCGACTGTTCAGATCACTTGAACAGTTGGAGGCAAGCGGTGGGAAAACGAGGACAACACGGCAGACACAATGGCTGGGCAGCGCTACGCCGGCGGGAGTGGCCGGTCGACTGGCGCGGCCAACCGGCAGACCTCTACCCGGTCAGTCGGCGTCCTCTGGCGATGCAGGCGGCAGACCAGCTCAGACGACGGATAACGCTCGGCGACCTGCAGCCCGGGCAGCGCATCGAGTCGGCAAGGAAGCTCTCCCGGGAGCTTCGGATCAGCCTGCCGGTCATGCGTGAGGCGATCGCGGCAATCGCCTATCTCGGTCTGATCGAGGTCCGCCACGGCGTTGGGATGTTCGTGGCCCGGCGACCTCGGGCGGCCCGCGCCGTGCGGGCGGCTGCCCGGCGGGCGGATCGGCGGGAGCTGCATGCGCTTCGCGAGACGCTGGCCGCTGAGGCCGCCTCGCAGGCCGCTGTTCGCAGACCAAGCCGGATTCGCATGCTCGATCTGAATTTGATGCTCGAGGAGCGTTCGAGATCGGTCCAGACCGGCAATCCTGATCGATTCACTCGAGCCGACCTGGATTTCCATGGAACCCTCGCCGCCGCAGCGGGCGTCCCGCTGCATGCTGCGCTGGAACGAATGGCGGGGGTAGCGTTGTGGAGGGACCTGGCCGGACGGGCACGCAGTCTGGCGAGCGATACGTCTCTGACCAGGCTCCACCGCGAGTTGGTCGACGCGATCGAAGCAGGCGCGCCCGGCCCAGCGGTGGTCGCGGCACGCGCGATTGCTGCTGTCGAGGCCGCCGCGCCCGACTAGCAAGGAGAGCTCCCGACGCTGCGCTACCCTATCGCGCATGCCACAGATCCACGTTCGCGCCGAGGCCGGCGACTACGCGCCGTTGGTGCTGCTGCCGGGCGACCCGAATCGGGCCCGCAGGATCGCCGAACGCTTCGACGGGGGGCTGGCGCAGGCTCGCCAGGTGAACGAGCATCGGGCCTTGTACGGCTGGACCGGCACCTACCAGGGACACCCGGTCAGCGTCCAGACATCCGGCATGGGGACCCCGAGCTTCGCGATCGTGGCCGAGGAGCTGCTGCGCCTGGGCGCGAAGCAGCTGATCCGGGTGGGCACCTGTGGCGGAATCGCCCCGGGGCTGCGCACCGGCGACCTGGTGGTCGCCCTCTCCGCCTGTCCGACAGACGGCGCAACGAATACCTATCTGCATGGAGACCGATACGCCCCCACCGCCGACTTCGCCCTGACGCACACCCTGGTGCATGCGGCCGAGACGGCCGGTATCCCGGTCAGAGTCGGACCGGTGGCGTCGGTCGACGTCTTCTACAACACCGATTCCGACTACTTCAGCAAGTGGCGCGAGCGCGGGGTGCTCGCCTTCGAGATGGAGGCATCGGTCCTCTTCTACCTGGCGGCACGAGCCGGCGTCCAGGCCGCCTGCCTGCTGACGGTCAGCGACGTGCTGAACGAGGAGGAGGGCACGGAAGAGACGTACATGTCGCTCGAGGATCTGGATGCTGCGGTCGAGCGCATGATCGAGGTGGCGCTGACGGCCGCCGTACAATCGAGCCCATGACCGATACCCTCGCCCGCCCCGCCGCCGGCGACGCCGCGGCCGACTTCCTCCCCCTGAAGGGGATCGACCACGTCGAGTTCTGGGTCGGCAACGCCAAGCAGGCCGCGGCCTACTATCGGGCCCTGTGGGGTTTCACCCCGGTCGCCTACGCCGGCCTCGAGACGGGGGTCCGTGATCGCGCCAGCTACGTGCTGGTGCAGAACGACATCCGCTTCGTCTTCACCGCCCCGCTGACCGACGAGGGCGAGCTGGCCGACCACGTCCGGCGCCACGGCGACGGGGTGCACGACATCGCCTTCGCCGTCGACGACGTGGCGTCCGCCTGGCGCGAAACGACGACGCGCGGCGCCCGCTCGGCCCTCGAGCCGACCGAGCTCTCCGGCGAGAAGGGCGTGCTCCGCCGCTCGGCGATCCACACCTACGGCGAGGTGCTCCACTCGTTCGTCGATCGCAGCGACTACCGCGGCACCTTCGCCCCTGGCTATCACCGCATCGCGAAGCCCGCTGCGGCCGCCACCGGCCAGCAGCTGCTCGAGGTCGACCACTGCGTCGGCAACGTGGCGCTGGGCGACATGAACCGATTCGTCGACTTCTACCGCGATGTCCTCGGCTTCAGCCAGTTGATCCACTACGACGACAAGGTGATCCACACCGAGTACTCCGCCCTGATGAGCAAGGTCATGCAGTCGGGCAACGGGCGGATCAAGTTCCCGATCAACGAGCCGGCGGCCGGCAAGCGCAAGAGCCAGATCCAGGAGTTCCTCGACTA
>CAZDAV010000011.1:0-16887 GCA_964503725.1 uncultured Steroidobacteraceae bacterium | reverse complement strand
TGCGGGTGACGCGGGCCAGCTCGTCGAATTGGCGCAGCAGGCCGGTGATCGCGTCGGGGCCGTAGCGCTCTCGATCGCTCGGCGCGATCAGTTCGACCATCCGCTCGTAGCGTCGGCCTCGCCAGTTGGCAACGAACTTCCGCGCGACCAGTCCGGCCGCCTCGACAGCGGCCTGCCGGGCCGCAACGGCCGGGTCGGGCGTGGGCGATGCGGTGGGGCCCGAGGCGCTCGGCAGCGGCCCCGCGCAGGCCTCGAGCACGGTGGCAGCCAGAAGCGTCGCGACCATCAGGAGCCCTGTCCCGCGGCGTGGCGTCCCACGGCTGGTCGTCATCGGGCGAGCATCACCCGCCGAAAGCCCTCCGCGGCGGGATAGCCGGCTCGCTCGCCCAGCTCCTCCGCACCGCGACGCAGCCAGCGTGCCGTCTCGCCGAAGTCGCGGAACTGGCTGACATGGTGGGCCAGGGCGGCGATCTTGCGTTCCAGGGTCGCCCCGATATCAACCAGCTGGTTGGCCTCGTTCGTGCTCCACAGGAACAGCTCGGCCACCTTCCAGGCGGAGAGACCGGCGGCGAGGTGCTCCGGGAAGTTGAGCGGGTCGCGGGCGGTGGGAAAGACTGCGTCGACCACGACCGTGCCGACCGCCCGGTGGTCGGGGTGGTTGACCCATTCGTTGTTCACGAACAGCACGGTCGGGTCGTGACTCATCACGATCTCCGGGCGGTGCGTGCGAATCGCACGGGTCACGCGTTCTCGCAGACGGAGGCTCGGTTCCACCTGGCCGTCTGGCTCGTCCAGAAAGTCGACCGCGCTCACGCCGATCTCGGCGGCGGCCGCCCGCTGCTCCCCTTCCCGCAGCGACGCCAGCGCGACCGGATCAGCGGCGGGGTCATCCGACCCCTTGTCGCCGCGCGTCATGAGCAGGTAGCGCACCTCGGCACCCTCACCGACCCACCGTGCCACCGTCCCCGCCGCCCCGAACTCGATGTCGTCGGGATGCGCGGCGACGACCAGGACGCGCTCAGGGGTGGGGAGCCGGTCGTTGGGCAGGGTCCCCGCATGCTAGCAGCCGAGCGCCGAATCAGCGGATAGCGGCTCCGGGGAGCGGCGTGCTGACCGGCGTCCCGAGTCGGATCAGCCGGTCGCGCGGTTCGCTCAACGAGTCGGCGGCCCAGGCCAGCACGTCGTCGTCGTGGCTGAAGAGGATCACCTGCCGGTCGGCACTGAGCTCGTGGAGCACGTCGAGCACGCGCCGCTTCCGCTCCGAGTCAGCCTGTGCGGTGACCTCGTCGAGCAGGAGCGGCGCCATGTCGTCGGTGGTCACGAGGTGCTCGGCCATGGCCACGCGAAGGAGCAGGTAGATCTGCTCGCGCGTGCCCTCGGAGAGCAGCCGGGCGTCGCGCCACTGTCCGGTGCGCGCCTCCTTGACATCGACCGACAGGTCCCGTGGGTTCATGCCCACCTCGGTATAGGCGCCACCCGTGATGGCCGCCAGATGGCGTTGCACCGATGCGGTCAGGATCGGCGCCAGGTCCCGATGGACGCGGCGCTCGGCGGCTTCGAGCAGGGTGAGCGTCTCGTCGATGACGGTCGCCAGCTCCTGGACACGCGCGAGCTCGATGCCGGCGGCGTCGGCGCGCTCCTCCCTCTCTGCCACGTCCGGCAGCGTGCTGGCGAGCAGGCGCAGCTCCCCGGTGAGCGCATCGAAGACCTGCTTCGATCGCGATGCCTCGGCCCGGGCCGCGGTCACCATCGCCTCGCCATCACGGCCCGGAGGGAGGAGAGCATCCTCGCCGGCGAGCCGCGCCAGCCGAGCAGCGACCTCGGCCCGTTCGCCCGCCTTGGCCTGAAGCTCGGTAAGCGTCCCCCCATCCAGCAGACCGGTCAGCTCTTGCCACTCGCGGATGGCGATCTCGCTGGCGCGGGCGGCCTCGGCCTGTTGCCCCTGCCAGGCGGCGAGGCTGGCGACCAGCGTGTCGGGGGTTCCGTCCCCTTGCTGCCCGATGTGCACGCCTACCGAGCGGAGGGCAGCCTCGGTTGCGTTTGCCGCCTTCTCCGCGCGGGCCGCGCCCTCCTCGGCCGCCTCGCGCGCCTCGATCGCGCGTCGCAGTCCCTCGGCCCCGGCGGCGGCGCGAGCCAGATCCTCGCGATGAGCGCAGTCGAGCTCGTATGTGGCAACGGCTGCTCGAAGCTCTCCGTTCACCTCGGCGCCGCGCCCGCGCAGGGCGTCGCTCAGTCCAACCTCGGCGAGGTGCGCGGTCTCTCGCAGGCGTGCCGCGTGTGCCTCCCACTCGGCGAGCCGTGCGTTCTGGTCGACCGCGGCATGCACGTTCGCCCCAGCCTGGCGTCCCGCGGCTGGACGCCGCCAGGCCCAGGCGGCGAGTGCCACCGCGACGACCATCAGGCCGATTCCGGGAAGCGTCTGTCCGAGGAAGGCGAGCGCCAGGCCGGCGACCGCCGCGGCTGCGGCGCCCAGGACCGGGATGAGCGGCGACGCGACGCGCGGCGGCGGAAGCGTCGTGGTGTCAGCAACCTCGGGGAGCGATGGCCCCTCTCCGTGCAGGCGCAGCGCCTCCTCGGCCAGGTCGAGCGTCCGGGTAGCCTCGGCAACGGATCGATCCGGACGTCGGTCGCCGGCGGGGATCGGGGGCAGAGCCGCAAGCTGCTCACGGAGCTCGGCTGCCGTGGCGCCAGCGAGCGGCACGGGCGTCGGCCGGCGACGCCACGCCTCGAGCGCTGCAGCCACCTCGTCGGCGAGCTCGTTGCGGACCGCGAGTGCAGCCGGGGGATCGGGGTGCGCTGCCGCCAGGTTTGCGGCGCGTTGTGCCCTTGCCGCAAGGTCGGTCGCGTCACGCAGCGCCCGCGCCGCCTCCGCAACCGACAGGCCCCGCTGGGCAGCATCGTGCTCGCGCGCCGCTTCCTCGAGCCGCGCTTCGCGATCCAGGTAGTCGGCATGCAGGCGCTGAGCATCGGCAAGCGCGGCGTCGGCAGCCTCCTGCTCGCGCATTGAGCTCCACAGCGGGCCGGTCGCGCCGACCCTCACCGCGCCGACGGCCTCCTTTCGAAATGCCTTGAGCCGCTCGATCGCCTCGGCGGCGGTCGCATCGGTGCCTCGCGTCGCGGCGGCGCGCTGCATGTGATCCTGCAGGGCGGCGGCGCTGTCGGCGACGGCCATGATCTGCGCCTGGCTGACGGCGGCCACCGCGCTGAAGGACTCGCGATCCAGGCCGAGCCAGCGGCTGGCGTCCGGGGTTCCCTCGTTGATGATCTCGTTCGAGACATCGTCACCGAGGACGATGTCCCGCGCGCGGCAGGCAACCCGGCCGGCCAGATCCTGGCTGATGTCGATCGTGCGTCCATCGGCAAGGTGCAGGCGCGCCTCGACCTCCCATCGGTCCGGGCTGTCCCACGGCCGGTGATGCTCAATGACCGATGCCGCCTCCTTGGTGCGGCCGGGCCCCCGGCGAACGCCGGTCAGCGCAAGTCGCAGGGCGGCGTGCCAGCTCGTCTTGCCGGCTTCGTTCGGCCCGGTGATGACGCTCATTCCCTCGCCCAGCTCGAGGCTCTCCTCCAGGAGTGGGCCGAACGCCCGGGCCATGACGCGCTCGATCCACATGTCTCAGACCACCTCGAGGTCGCCGCGACCCTCCAGCGCCCGCAGGCCGGTGATCAGCACCCTGCGGCGATGTTCCTCGTCCGCGATATCCAGCGTGTCGCGCGCGAACTGCCCGCGCACCGTCGTCTCGGCCTGGATCGCCTCGAGGTCATACGCCGGGCGCAGCCCGCTGGTCCGGATGACGAGGCCGTCGAGGTGCTCGCCGAGAGCGGCAAGCGCGGACGGATCGACCGGCAGCTCGACCGGCACCTCGCCGGTCAGCGTGAGCCGGACCGATCCGGACAGCCCGGCGATCGCCACCGCGACCCGCTGCAGCACGTCGTCGACGTGGTGACAGCCGTCGAGTGCCACCTCGAGGTCATGCACCGCGCTGACAGCCACGGAGCGACGGTCGCGGGACACGGTGCCGTCATCCGCCACGCTGGCGAGGACGACGCCGCGACCATCCGATTCGCCGAACGACAGCGGATCTGGGTTGCCGGGGTAGGTATAGCGATCCCGGTCGCGCGCGACGTGATAGTGACCCAGGAACGCATGCGCGATGCCGGCCGCCTCCAGCTCCGTGGCGTCGAACGGGGCGTGGAGCTCCTTGCCGGACTCCTGGAAGGGCAGCGCGCCACGCTCGGAGGCGTGGGCCAGCGCCAGGTGGATGCCGCCCCGATCGGGCCGGAAGTCAGCGAAGAACCCATCCGTATTGGCCGGCGCGCGATGCGCCGCGCCCCACAGGGTCAGCCCGTCGGCCAGCTCGATCGGCGTCAGGGTCGCCTCGGTGAAGACGTGGACGTTGGGGCTCCAGTCGACCAGCGCGTATGGGCTGCGGGCCGAGTACCAGTCGTGGTTGCCGGGGGCGAGGTAGATCGGCCGATCCGTCCTCGCGAAGCTCTCGCGCAGGAAGGTGACCGTGTCCGGTGTGACGCGGTCGTGCTCGAACAGGTCGCCGGCGCAGACCACGGCATCAACGTTCTCCTCCTCGGCGAGGGCCAGAGTCCGGGTCAAAGCCTCGCGCCGGTTGCGACGGCGCAGGCGCGCGGTCTCGGGTCGCGCCCAGGCAAACGGCGCGTCCAGGTGCAGGTCGGCGAAGTGCAGGAGCCGCATGCCGAGCAGCGTAGCGAGGTTCGTGACAGCTCAGCCGTCGCGATCGACGGACCCTGGGCCCGAATCAGGCCGACGGACGCTCCATCAGCTGGTAGGCGAAGACCGCCCCGGCCGCGACCAGCAGCACGTGGATCGCGCCTCCCGCGCTGAAGCCGCCGATCAGGAGGACGAACCAGGCCAGCACCAGGACCACCGGGATCGCCCGCCAGGTGAGCGGCCCCCAGATCGGGCTCATGGCTCTTGCTCGCGCTCGTTGATGACCTGCACCACCAGCAGCACGGCGGCCACCACCAGGAGCAGGTTGACGAGTGGCCCGACCCGCAGCAGCAGGCCGATGAACCATGCCACCAGCGAGGCGGCGATCGCCATCCAGATCACCGGCCTGCCTCCGTCATGCTGCCAGCACCTCCATCAGCCGGTCGACGTGCTCCCCGGACTTCACCTTCGGCAGGACATGCTCGATCCGGCCATCGGGCCCGATGATGAACGACGTCCGCTCGGTCCCCATGTAGGTTCGCCCGGCGAAGCTCTTCTCGACCCAGGTGCCGAACGCGTCGGCGACGTGGTGGCCGACATCCGCCAGCAGCCGATATGGGAGGTCGTACTTCTGGCGGAACTTGACGTGGCTGGCGACCGAGTCCGGCGAGACGCCGAAGACCTCGACCCCGGTGGCCATCAGCCGCTCGTAGTTGTCGCGCAGCGAGCAGGCCTGGGTCGTGCAGCCGGGGGTGTCGTCCTTCGGGTAGAAATAGACGATGTAGCGGTGGCCGAGGAGGCTCGCGTCGGAGACCACCTGCCCGTCGTCGGCGGTCAGCTCGAAGGCCGGCACGCGATCCCCCGGGTTCGGTCGGCTCATGCCGGCATGCTACCTCACCCCATCTCCTCGATCGCCATCAGCACCGGCGGCAGCTCACGCGGCAGAAGCCGAGCGGCAAGGTCGTCAGCGAGCTCACCGATGAGGGCTTCATCCGCCTCGGCGAGGTCGTGGCCGGCGCCCGCGACGATGCGCACCGACGGAGCGTCGCCGGCCTTCGCCAGCGAGGCCGCCAGCAGCGTCGACTCATCTGGACTGCTCCAGGTGTCCTTTGCTCCGTGGACGAGCGAGACAGACCGATGGAGCATGGTGGCGAGGGCCATCGGCGGGGTGTTGATCGCCTGTTCGAAGCCCGCCAGGCCGATGGTCACCGTCGGGCCGCCTGGCAGCCACAGCTTGAAGCTCTTCTCGCGTCGCTCGGCGCGCTCGATGAGATCCTCGCTCCAGCGGTCGATGCCGGCCACGATCGGATGGTGCGGGTCGTGGGGATCACGGCGGCGAGCAGCGGCGGCCCACCGCAGCGTCGATCGCCACGAGCGTGCCGTCGGGCCGACAAGGGTCAGCGCGGAGATTGCCGGGTCGCCGATCGCGACGGCCAGTGCCACCGTCGCCCCCTCTCCGTGGCCGATCAGGCCGCTCCGCCGCAGGTCCAGGCGACCGTCGGAGCGGATTGCGGCCAGCATGTCGCGCGCGTCGTCGATACGGGTGAAGAGGCTGACGCGCTCCCACGCGCCGTCCGAGGCGCCACAGCCGCGGGGGTCGACGCGCAGTGAGGCAACGCCACGTGTCGCGAGAGCGTCCGCCAGCCGGGCCAGCAGGCCAGGCTGCACCGGCAGAAGGGCGAACCAGTCCGGGTGGCCGTTGCGGTCGTAGGCGCCGTCGCGGTCGCGCGGCAGCCAGGAGGGAAGGAGCAGCGCGTTCGGAAAGCGACCGCGGCTGTCGGCCGGCGGCGCGCCATCCGGGAGCGTCAGGGTGGCCGCGAGGCTGGCGTCGCCGGCACGGACGCGAAGCTCCTCGGAGTGGGGCATGCCACGAGGGTACACGCGGGCTCAGATGGCCGCCCCGTCGCGCTTGTCCGGCCTACAGCCCCGGGAGCAGGCTCACCATGTACGCGCCGACCGCGAGCAGCACCGCGGCGACCAGCAGCCACCAATCCGCGGGGCGCATCCGCTGCGGCCGTGCGATCGTGCGGCAGGGCGCCGACCCGAAGCCACGCGCGTCCATCGCCGTCGCCAGCCGCGTCGCTCGGCGCACCGCATCGACCAGCAGCGCCAGCAGCATCCCGAAGCCGAGTCTGGCAGCGGCGAGCGGGGACCAGCCGGCGCTCACGCCGCGTGCGCGGCGTGCCATGCCCAGGATCTGCCACTCCACCGCCAGGATCGGCAGCATCCGCACGGCGGCCATCACGCCCACTGCCAGGCGTGGCGAGAGGCGCGCCTGCTGCTGGAGGGCATCAGCCAGGTCGGTCGGATCAGTGCTGGCCAGGGCGAGCACCCCGGAGAGTGCAATGGCGAGCAACCGCAGGCCCAGCGACAGGCCGGCGACGAGCTGCGCTGCGTCCTTCGGGCCGGGCGCCAGCAGCACGTTCAGCACACCCACCGACACGGCGGCGAGGAGAAGCGGCCACGTCCGCGACAGGAAATGGCGCGGTTCCAGGCCGGCGAGGGGAACACAGGCCAGCACCGCGACCAGCACGATGACAGGGCCGGCCGGACCGCTCGACACGAAGAGGACCGCCATCAGGATCGCGGCGGCACCCAGCTTGGCGACGGGGTTGGCGCGGGCCAGTGGGGCTCCCGCGTTCGGGCGCAGCGGCGTGAAGCGTCTCATGGCAGCCGCAGCGTTCGGTCAGCGAGCGCCTCGGCAAAGGGGAGGTCGTGGGTTGCCAGGCAGATGGCGGCGCCGGCATCCCGCAGCGTGCCCAGCAGGTCGAGCAGCTCGACCGCGGTGCGGCGATCCTGTCCGTAGGTCGGCTCGTCCAGGATCAGGACCGATGGATCTCCCGCGAGCGCGGTGGCCACTGACAGCCGCCGCTTCTCCCCGCCGGAGAGCGTGAACGGGTTCGCCTCGGCCAGGGGGTCGAGGTGCAGCCGGGCCAACAGCGCCTCAGCCCGCTGACGCGCGACCGCGGACGAGAGGCCGGCCTCCATCGGGGCGAGCGTCAGCTCGTCGACGACCCGCCCGGTCAGGAACTGGTGCTCGGGATCCTGGAAGACGGAGCCGATCCGCCTCGCCAGCCGCTGAGCTGGCCAGCGCCAGAGCGGCCGAGCGTCCGGCCCCGCTGCCAGGGCCGTGCCCGCCTTCACGGTTCCCGTGGTTGGGCGCAGGAGCCCGGCGAGCAGCAGCGCCAGCGTCGACTTGCCGGATCCGTTCGGTCCGACGATCGCCAGCGCCTCGGCGGATCGCAGCTGCAGATCGAGCGGCCCGACGGCCGTGACGGGCTCGCCGGGGAAGCGGAACCCGACCTGGTCGGCCTCGATCATCGGCGCCGGAACAGGGCGTGCGCCGCCAGCCGGAGTCGGCAACGGCCGGTCGGGCACCCAGACGCCGGCAGCAGCCAGGCTGTCGCCGCGTCGGGCAAACACGTCGCGCGGTGGGCCATCGGCGATCACCCCGCCACCGGCCTGGAGCACCACCACCCGGTCAACCAGGGGCAGCGCCTCCGCCACGCGATGCTCGATCAGGACCATGGTCCGCCGTCGACCATCCAGCACGCGCCGGAGCGAGTCGCGGACCAGCGCCGCCCCATCCGGATCGAGGTTGGCGGTCGGCTCGTCAAGAAGCAGCAGACCAGGTTCCAGCGCCATCGCCCCCGCCAGGGCCAGTCGTTGCTGCTCGCCACCTGAGAGGGCATCGGTCGGGCGATCGCGCCCGTAGGTGAAGCCGACACCGGCCAGCGCGCGGTCGACGCGCGGCCAGATCTCATCGGCCGGGACGCATCGGTTCTCGAGCCCGAAGGCGACCTCATCGCCGGCACGCGCCATGACCAGCTGCGACTCGGGGTCCTGAAAGACGACCCCGATCCTGTCACGCGTGGCACGCGGGTCCAGCCCGTCGACGCGCAGCTCGCCCTCTGACTCACCTCCCTCGAGGAGTCCCGCCAGCCCGGTCAGCAGCGTCGACTTTCCCGATCCCGATGCGCCGAGCAGCATCACCCGCTCGCCCGGCTCGATGTGCAGGTCGACGCCGCGCAGCGCCCATGCTCGGCGCCCAGCGTGCCGCCAGCCCCAACCGCGCGCCTCGATACCGGCCGGCGCGCTCAGCGGGTCAGACCTCAGGCTGCTCGCGCCCGGCGGGGAAGGCGCCCAGCACCCCGGTGCGCGCCAGGGCCTGCACCAGAAGCCATCCGCCGAGACCGGCGATCAGGGCAGCGCTCGGGATGACGAGTGCGGCATACAGGATCTGGAACTCGCCCGCCCAGGTTGGGTAGAAGACGACGAGGTCCAACAGCACAGCTGCGGCACCTGCGGCGGCGGCGGCCAGGCCGGCGATCGCCGGGCCCCAACGCCGGTAGAGCCCCATCGCGAAGACGAGCTCGGCGGCGCCCCCCTGCATCAGCCCGTAGACGATGGTCAGCAGGCCCCACGGCGCACCGAACAGCGCCGATGCAATGGCCGCCACCGCCTCCCCCAGCAGTGCGGCACCAGGACGTCGGATCACGAGCGGCACCAGCACTGCCGGCAGCAGCCAGACCCCGTACATGAGGCCCTGCAGCGGGGGCAGAGCAGCGAAAATGGGCAGGAAGGCCGCCCACAACAGGTTCCACGCCTGGAAGACCGCCCCGAAGGCAACCGCGAGGACGGCTCCAAGGACGATGTCGACCGTCCGCCAACGCCCAGTGGTCGGTTCTGCGGTGATCGTCACCTGCCTGGCTCCTTTCGCGTTTCGATGACCAGCAACGTCCCGCGCTCCAGCGAGACCGATGCCGGTGCCTGGATGACCGAGTTGGAGAGGCCGCGCGAGCGACCGAGCGGCAGCGTCTCGCCGTCGAGCGGATGGCGCAGGCCCTGGGTGCGCACGCCGGCCGCGTCGCCGTCCACCGAGAGCAGCGTGACGAGGTCCGCCTCCCCTCCTTCGACGGTCAGTTGGCCGCCACCGTGCAGCGCCCGCACCGTTGTCGGGCCGCTGACGATCCGGATGCGAGCCGTGCGCAGGCCGGGGTCGCCCAGGAGCAGCAGGTTCGCCAGCTCGTGGTCGATCCGCTCCCCTCCGAGGGCTCCGATGATCACGACCTCGTCCGCCCCCGCGCTCACCGCCCGCTCGACCGCCAGCTCGGCATCCGACGCGTCCTTGTCGGTCGGGTGGCGCTCAATCGTCACCCCGTCCGCGGCCAGCCGCTCGAGCAGCGCCGGGTCGACGGAATCCATGTCTCCGATGACCACGTCCGGTCGGACGCCTCTCGTTGCAAGCCAGTCCGCGCCCGAATCGGCGGCGATCACGAGGTCCGCGCCGACGAGCTGGGCAGCGTCGTCCGCCGCGGCATCGCCGCCAGCCACCACGATTACTTTCACACCGACTCCCTTCGCTGGCATGACCCAGATCAGGTTCGAGGGTCTGCGGCCTTCCGCACTCTCAGCGCTTGCGCGCTCCCCTGTCGCTTTGGGGTTGTCCCGTCGAGGGTAGCACGCGTGCGATCATCGGGCCGTGAGCGACACTCCCGAGCCGATGCACCCCAACGTCGTCCGGGTGGTGGAGGCCGCGTCACGCGCCGGCCTGGCGATCGAGGTCCAGCGCTTTCCCGAGGGGACGCGGACCGCGGCCGATGCCGCCCGCGCCGTCGGCTGCGAGGTGGCCCAGATCGTGAAGTCGCTCGTCTTCGTGGTCGACGGAGATCCGGTGCTCGCTCTTCTGTCGGGCGCAGACCGCCTCGACCCGGCGCGTCTCGCCACTGCCCTCGGTGGCGCGGCGGCACGGCGCGCCGACGGCGACGAGGTGCGCGCCGCCACGGGATTTGCGATCGGTGGCGTCCCACCGATCGGCCACGTCCGCGCTCTCGCCGTGTTGATCGACGAGCGGCTCCTGGCCCAGGACGTGGTGTGGGCCGCCGCCGGGATGCCGGACGCTGTCTTCCGCGTCGCGCCGGACGCGCTGCAGCGAGCCGCGGGTGCGCGTGCCGCCAGGCTCGCCGCCACCGACGCCGATTAGGGTCGGTCGAGCCTGACCTCGATCGTCGTCGGGTCGCCGACCAAGCCGCCGATGACGATCTGCCAAATTGCGCCGGCCGCGAGCCGGAAGCGGATGATCGCAAAGTCCCCGCCCGGATAGAGGCCCTCGATCGGATAGCCCGCCGCTGGCAGCGCGTCGACATAGAAGTCGTACGCGGCCGACCCGAGCTGGTCGCTCGTCCAGGCCGCGATCAGGTCGGGGTCGTCATCCGCAACCGGCGCGGGCAACGCCCCGGGAAATGCGGGGAATCCGGGTGGCAGCGAAGGCCTGACGCCGGCTGAGGCGATCGATGATGCCGCGACCACCCCGGACTTCCCTGCCTGCGCGGCGGAGGAGTTCGGACCGGCGCTCATGCCGACCGAGCATCCGACCAAGAGCAGGGCGAGTGCGATGAGTGCGGCTGGCGTGCCGGTCGAGCGCTCCATCGTGTTGATATCTCCTCAGTGTGTGGGGCTGCAATCGGGCGGCGGCAGGGCGCCGCCGCCCGGCATCGGTCTCACTTGGTCATGTTCGACACCACGATCGGCACGTAGAAGCCGCCCAGCCGGGCATGGTCGAACCAGCGCACCGACTCTGCGAGGAGGTTGAAGGTCTCGCGATAGCTGCCCGGCGCCGGTCCACCACGCAACCCGAAGGTGAAGCGACCGACGCCATCGGGTGGCACACTGGGTGCGTCGACCCGGGTCGCCATCCAGCTGAACGGCCAGTCGGCAGCGCGAAACAGGGAGGCGTGCGCAGCGGGACTCCACGTTGCGAGGGCGATGCGCCCGGTGCCAGCGTTGCGCCAGGTCCGACCGCCGCTGTTGCGGAACTCGACCCAGTGCGTGATCGTCTGGCCCCGGCGGATCACCTCGGTGCCGCCGTTGCTCTCACGAACGTACGCCGCGGCGAACGGCACTCGGCCCGGCCACGTCGTCCAGCGCCGCTCGGCGAGCGGATCGGCCGGCACCCATGCACCCGACGTGCTGTTCCAGGTCAGCAGCTCGAAGTGCAGGTGGGCGCCGTGGCAATTGCCGCTACAGCCCGAGCGGCCCACCGGCGCGCCGGCCAGCGGCGCATTCCCGACGGCCACGCCGATTCCTCCCTCGGCTGCACTTGCCAGGTGGTAGTACAGGGTGCGCCGGCCGTCGGGGTGCTGGAGCAGCACAAAGTTGCCGAACGCGCCGAACTGGCTGGTCCCGAATCCTCCCTCCACGTCGACGACAGTCCCGTTCCTGGCAGCAGCCACGTCGCTGCGCAGCGCCATCGGGTAGTCCATTCCCGTGTGCTGGTCGTAAACCCGCCCGAGGTGTGCCACCCCGTCATTCCAGGTCTGCCCGGTCCAGTCGAGCTGTCGATTCACCGCCGGATCGCGGTCGACCCCGTAGCTCAACGTCACCCCCGGGTTGTAGAACGGGAGGGTGTAGTCGTCATTGGCCGAGACCGACCCGACGCCCAGGGCGAACAGCGCCAGCTGGAAGAGGCCCGATGCCGCCACGCGTCGCACCTGCGCGTTCATGACCCGCACCCGGCTGCTCCGGTGAAGCGCGCCGGCCCATCGAGGGAGGCGAGCGTCGAACCGTCGAGGTCGAGCGTCACGCTGCCGGCACCCCGTCGCACGAGGAGCGCCGAACCGTCGGCGGCGAAGCACGGCGCCGAGCCGTCACCGAGCCTGCGCGGGCGTGCCCCCGGGCGATCGACCAGGAATATGCCGGCGCCGGCCACCTCGAAGGCGATCGTCCGCCCATCGGCAGCGACCGCCACGTTGACGGCGCCTGCTCCGAGGTCGGCGAGAAGCTCCGAAGAGGTCCCGGGATCTGCCGCCACCCGCCGGACCACGGTGCGGCCAGGCTCATGGGCAGCGACCGCAACGCCGCCGTCGGCCAGTGGGAACGCTGCGTAGACCAGCTCATCTGGCGAGAGCGTCGTCTGCGCACCGGTCGAGGGCACGAACCGCACCAGGCGGGACCGATACGGCGCCTCGACCGACGGGACGGAGAGGAGGAGGAGCGACCCGTCCGCGGACGCAATCGGCGTCCCGAGGAACGGGCCGGCGGCCAGCGGGAGCGTATCGCCGCTGTCCGCATCGACCTGCCACAGCGCCCCGCGACCGTCGATGACTGCCAGCCAGCCACCATCGGCGGCGAAGCCGGCACTGAGCAGCCCGGGAAGTTGGACGCGCAGCTGCGAGCCGTCGGCGCGGGCGATGGTCAAGAGGCCAAAGAGCTCGCCGAGCCGATCGGCGAGCGCGGCCGATGCGCCGTCGGGCGACACGGCGAGGAGACTGGATGCCGTCCCGGCACTGCCCGCAGTGGGGAGGATCTCCACCAGGGTATCGCCGGACAGGGCGTGCGGAACGAGGTCGATCGTCGTTCCGGCGCGAGCTGTATCGGCTGAGCTGAGCCGAAGGACGGCGGAGGGCGGGTCGGCCGAGACGAGGCCGACGACCAGCACGACCATGAGGAGGGGGATGGTGGCGATGGATCCGAGGTGGCCGGCAGTGCCGGGTGACCGACGATGACGCTTCACGGCGCCGAGATACGCGGACATGGGAACCTCCGTGGCATGGCCCGTTTGAGTGGGTGAAGTGGCGACGGGGTTCCGTTGGCGACAAGTCCTCCCTGGTCCCGAGGGCGCGAGCGCGCCGAGCGGTTGTGAGGAGCCTATCTGCGAGTGCTTATCGCGGACTTATCGCGCCATAATCGGCGCCCGATGCCCGCTTCCCTGACCCTCCCCCTCTGGCTCGCGCTGGCCGGCGCGCTGCTGCTGGTCGGGGGCCTCGCCATGGTCCGGTTGTCGGGGGCACGCGCCGGCATCGCGCGGCGGCTTGCCGGTGCCAGGCAGGTGCGGGTCGGCGAGCTGCTCGCCATCCGGCCCGCGGGTCGCTTGCCGGGGCGACCGGTTCGCGTCACGGGGCGCATTCGCTGTGCCGACCCGATCGTGACCGCGGAAGAGGATCGCCTCGTGCTCTTCCATCGGGATGTCGAGGTTCAGCTGCCGGGAGGGGCCTGGCTCGGCATCGAGCGGCTGCGCGAGAGCCGTTCCTTCGAGCTGTGGGACCACGATGGTTCGCTGACCGTCGACCCCGCCGAGGCGGCGGAGCCGGTGGTGGTGCTGCCGCACGTGTGGGTCGGACCGCCCGCGGAGCTCGACGAATCGTATGCACCTGCCCTCGCACGCCTGACGGCCGAGCACGGAGAGGCGCTCGCGGCACGCGCCACGACCAGGATGGTCAGCGTCATCGATCGGCTTCTCGTCCTGGCCGACGTGCGTCGCGGTGTTGGCGATGCGGTGCTGCTCGCTCCGCCTCCGGGCGGCTACCTCATCAGCGGGCTCGAGCTGGACGATGCGATGCGGCTGCTGGGTGGCCGCCGGCCGCGACTGCTCCTCGCCGGCTCGGCCGCAGTGGCCGTGGCCGCGGCGCTCTTCGGCGCAGGCGGCGTGCTGGGCATCGTGGCGCTCGCCGGCCGCTGACCGCGCTCTGGGGCGCCGACTCGTACCGGGTCGAATCGGTACCAACGGGGCATCGAGCCCGCGCCTTCCCACCTCTACCATCCGATGCACGGCACCTACCAGAACTTCCAGTTGCCCAACTGGTAGGGCGAATGATATGGACGGGAGCGTGGAGTGGCCCAGGCTACTCGGGATCGAGCGGAGGACGGCGGCACGCTGGTGAGCGTGGCCCAGGCCGCCGCGCTGCTCGGCGTTCACCCGAACACGATCCGCGCCTGGACCGAGGCCGGACGGCTGCCCGCGTTCCGCATCAACTCGCGGGGAGACCGCCGCTTCCGGCGCGGAGATGTGCAGCGGCTCCTGGCCGAGGGCACCGCTGACGAACCGGCGCCACCCAACGACCGGCGCATGGACGCTGAACTTGCGGTTCTCGCGCGGCTCACCGCGGGGCCGGGCCCGTCCGCGAATGCCACCGCCGCGTGTCGTACCGCCGTTGAGGCGCTGCGGTCGCACCTCCGGATCGCCCGGGTGGCAGCCTACCTGGTACGCGATGGTGCGGACGGGACGTTCCACCTGGAGACGCATGCCGGCTATTCGGTGGCTCCGCCCGAGGTGCTTGGCCCCGCCCACGAGGGCGATGAGGGCGGCGAAGAGGCTGCCTCATCCCGCGCAGCCGGTCCGCTTCGTCGCAGGATCCCGCTCCGCGCCGCGGGCGAGGTGATCGGCGCGCTGCTGCTGGAAGATGACGCGGGCGGCACGTTGCAGGCCGTTGGCCTCCCCTTCCTGCGCACGGTGGCGGCCGGCATGGCGGCCAACGTGATGGCGGCTCGTACCCTGGCGCGGGCCCGGCGCGAGGTGACGAGGTCCCGCGCGTTGCGACACGTCGCCCAGGAGCTGGCCGGGCAGCTCGACCTGAACACCGTCCTCGATGACATCGTCGATCGCACGCGGACCCTGTTCGACGCCGACAAGGCCGGCCTGTGGCTGATCGAGGAGGACGAGCACCCCTTCCACGTCGCCGCTCACCGCGGGCTCAGCGACGCCTTCCAGGCAGCGTCGCGACGGCTGCGATGGGATACGCCGAGCGTTGGCGTGCAGGCCGCGCGCGAGCGCCGCACCGTGGTAATGCGGGACGCCGACAAGCGAGCCGACATGGGCGCGATGAAGTCCGCGTATCGCCGGGAGGGAATCAAGACGGCGTGCCTCGTGCCGCTCGTCAGCCACGACCAGGCGCTGGGCGTCATCGGCCTGTACCACACCCGCGATCGCGATTGGCCGGACGACGAGGTGGCCCTTGCGCAGTCGTTTGCCAACCAGGCGGCGGTCGCCATCAGCAACGCCCGCCTGTACCGATCGGTCGCCGACCAGGCAGCCCGAATTCGCTCGATCCAGGACCTGTCGTCCCGACTCAACCGCCTGACCGATGTGCAGGCGATCGCCGACGCGATCGTGTCAGAGGCAAGCTCGCTGGCCGCCTATCACGACATCCGCGTCTACACGGTCGACTGGGAAACGAGGACATGCGACCCGGTCGCCTTCACCAACCGGCTGCTGGGTGAGGGCGACTTCCGCGAGAAGCTGCGCGTTGACGTCGGCGAGGGCTCGTTCACCGGCTGGGTAGCGGAGCATGGCGAGCCGCTGCTCATCAACGACGCGCTGGCTGACACCCGGGGTCACACCATCGAGGGGACCGACGACATCGACGAGTCGATGCTGGTGGTGCCGATGGTGTTCGAGGGGCGCTCGGTCGGAGTGGTTGCCCTCTCCAAGCTGGGCAAGGACCAGTTCAGCAACGACGACCTGCAGGCCATGTCGATCTTCGCCGGCTACGCCGCGCAGGCGATCGCCAGCGCCGCCGCCTACGAGCGTCTTGAGCTCCAGTCGGGTGAGCTCGAGCGTCAGCTGCAGTCCCAGCGACAGCTGCTCGAGATCAACCAGCGGCTCCTGTCGACGCTTGACCAGCAGCACGTGCTGGACACGATCGCCGACGGCCTGCGCTCGGTGGTCCACTACGACAACCTGTCGATCTACCGGGCCGACCCCGTCAACCGGGTCCTCGTCCCGGTCCTGACGCGCGAGCGCCACGCCGAAGAGATCATGCGCTACATCGTGCCGTACGGCCGCGGTCTGATGGGGTGGGCCACCGACCACGCCGAGCCGGTGCTCGCCAACGACGCGCTGAACGATCCCCGCGCCGTGCAGATCCCCGGCACGCCGGTCGATGCCGAGGCCCTGGCGGTCGTGCCGCTGGTGAGCCAGGACGAGGTGATCGGGTGCATGAACATCTCGCGCATTGGTGGCCCCGAAAACTGCTTCAGCGAGCAGGACTTCGAGCTGATCAAGCTCTTCGCCGGCCAGGCGTCGATCGCCCTGCGGAACGCGGATACCCATCAAGCCGTGAGCCAGCGGGCCGACACCGATGCGCTCACCGGGCTCGGCAACCACGGCGCATTCCAGCGAACGCTGATGGAGCTGCTGGACGAGGCCGCGGCGGCCGCGAAGGGCAAGGGCAAGCGTGCGAAGGCGAAGGAGCGCCCGATCTCGCTGCTGATGATGGACCTCGATTTCTTCAAGGGCTACAACGACCGCCTCGGACATCCCGCCGGCGACGCTCTGTTGCACGCGGTCGGGACGGCGATCTACGGGGCCGCCCGATCGGACGACCGCGTCTTCCGCTACGGTGGCGACGAGTTCGCCCTTGTGCTTCCGGGTGTCGACGCCGATGCCGCCGCCTCGATCGGTGAGCGCGTGCGACGGGCTGTCTCGC
>CAZDAV010000010.1:0-16993 GCA_964503725.1 uncultured Steroidobacteraceae bacterium | reverse complement strand
CCGCGCCGCCAGCAGGGCGATCGCACCCGAAGGGAGCACGAAGTGGCCCTCGACGCCATCGAATCTGCCGCGCTGCGTGAGCGCCGACCAGAGCATCGCCAGGTAGCGCCGCCAGCCCGCTGACGCGTAGCTCGCCGGCGCGATCACGGTGCTGACCAGCGACGGATCGTTCAGCCGGTCCCGGACGAAGGCGCCTGCCGCGGGCCGATCCGGGGTCGGGTAGCGGGCGGTGACCACCAGGAGTCGCATCATGGGACGGTAGCGCATCCCCGTGACAACGTGGCAGGCGAGGCTCCCTGCGCGGCGCCCGCGTAGAATCGGGCGCAATGTCCTCGATCGCCCCTGCTCGCCGTCCCGACGGACGCGCGGCCAACCAGCTCCGCCCGGTCAAGCTCGTGCACGACTACCTCAAGTTCGCCGAGGGCTCGGTGCTCATCCGGGTCGGCGACACGCGGGTGATCTGCGCGGCAACGATCGAGGACCGCGTCCCGGGCTGGATGCGCGGCAAGGGCGGCGGCTGGATCACCGCCGAGTACAGCATGCTGCCCCGAGCCGGCCTCGAGCGCAGCCAGCGCGAGGCGAGCGCAGGACGGATCGGCGGCAGGACGCATGAGATCCAGCGCCTGATCGGGCGATCGCTGCGGGCCTGCATTGATCTGCCCCGGCTCGGGGAGCGGACGATCACCCTCGACTGCGACGTGGTCCAGGCCGACGGCGGCACGCGCACGGCGAGCATCACCGGCGCCTACGTGGCGCTGGCGCGCGCTTTGAACAAGTTCGGCATGTCGCAGCTGCTGGTCGGAACGGTGGCCGCCGTCAGCGTTGGCGTGGTCGGCGGGCAGACGCTGCTCGACCTGAACTACGCCGAGGACTCGACCGCCGAGGTCGACTTCAACGTGGTGATGACCAACGACGAGCGATTCATCGAGGTGCAGGGGACGGGCGAGCAGCGGTCCTTCTCACGCGAGCAGATGAACCAGATGCTCGACCTCGCCGCGGCGGGAATCCACCAGCTGTTCGACATCCAGCGGGCGGCGATCGAGGCCCCTGCGGCCGAGTGAGCGACCTGCTGCTGGCGACCACCAACCCGGGCAAGCAACGCGAGTTCCGTCGTCTGCTGCATGGCCTGCCGGGGCGGGTGCTCCTCCCGGGCGACATCGGCCTGGACCTTGACGTCCAGGAGCCGCATGCCAGCTACGCGGAGAACGCCGCCGCCAAGGCGGATGCCTACAGTCACGCGTCCGGGCTTACGACCCTTGCCGACGATTCGGGGATCGAAGTGGCCGCGCTCGACTGGGGGCCTGGCGTTCGCAGTGCCCGCCTCGGACAACCGGGCGGCGATCCCGACCACCTCCTCGAGCTCGTTGCGGGCTCGATGGATCGCCGAGCACGGATGGTCTGCTGGCTGGCCCTGGCGGTGCCGGGGGAGGGGCCAGACGGAACGCCCCGGGCGCCGTGGGTCGAGCTCTTCAACGGTGTGGTGGAGGGGGTGCTGACGACTGCGCGCCGGGGCACCGGCGGATTCGGCTATGACCCGATCTTTCAGCTCCCGTCGGGCCTCACCACGGCGGAGCTGCCCGAGGCCGAGAAGGATGCCGTCTCGCATCGCGGTCGCGCCGTGGCGGCGGCACTGCCACGCCTGCGTGCGCTGCTCGACCTCCAGCAGCCGGTGTCGGACGACCCGGTCCGCCCCGGTACAATGCAGCGTCCCGAGGAGCCGGCGTGAACGATCGACCCGTGCGCATTCATCCGACGGCCGAGGTCGCCTCGTCCGCCTCGATCGGCCCGGGCACCAGCATCTGGAACCACGCGCAGGTGCGCGAGGATGTGCGCATCGGGGCCGGATGCAGCCTCGGCAAGAACGCCTATGTGGATGTCGGTGTGGTCATCGGCGATGACGTCAAGATCCAGAACAACGTCTCGCTGTATCACGGCGTGACCGTCGAGGCGGGGGTCTTCATCGGCCCCCATGTCTGCTTCACCAACGACAAGGTGCCCCGCGCGGTGAACCCTGACGGCTCCCCCAAGACCGATGACGACTGGGAGGTGAGCCCCACGCTGGTGCGCTCGGGAGCGTCGGTTGGTGCGAACGCGACGGTCCTGCCCGGCGTCACCATCGGACGCTGGGCGATGGTCGGCGCCGGCAGCGTGGTGACCCGCGACGTCGATGACCACGAGCTGGTGGTCGGCAACCCGGCGCGACGCATCGGCAGTGCCTGCCCGTGTGGAGCCCCGCTGCGGGATGCGGAGGACGGGACCCCCTTCAGCGGGGTGTGTCCGCGCTGTGGGTCGCTCTTCCCGCCTCGCCCGGGTGAAGACCGATGAAGGTCATGACGGTCGTCGGAGCGAGGCCGCAGTTCGTGAAGGCGGCCCCCGTCACACGGGCGCTGCGACCCGCCCACGACGAGGTGCTGGTTCACACGGGGCAGCACTACGACGACGCGCTCAGCGCGGCATTCTTCCGCGACCTCGAGATGCCCGCTCCTGCGGTGAACCTCGAGGTCGGCAGCGGCAGCCACGGCGTGCAGACGGCCGAGATCATGCGACGGCTGGAGCCCGTCGTGGAGGAGCATGAGCCGGACGGGATCGTCGTATTCGGCGACACGAATTCGACCCTGGCCGCCGCCGTGGTCGCCTGCAAGATCGCCTACCCCGATGGCCGCCGGCCATGGCTGGCGCACGTCGAGGCCGGCCTGCGCTCGTTCAACCCGGCCATGCCGGAGGAGCGCAACCGGATCGTCGCCGATCACCTCGCCGACCTGCTGCTGGCGCCGACGGCAACCGCCATGCGCCACCTCGCCGACGAGGGGTTGGCGGATCGGGCCCGACTGGTTGGCGACGTGATGGTCGACGCCTTCCGCTGGGCCGAGCCGCGCGCGGACGCACACCTCCCCCCGATCGCCCGCGAGCTCGTCGGCTACGTGCTGCTCACCCTGCATCGCGCGGAGAACGTCGACGATCCGCGGCGACTGGCGACCTGGCTCGAGGCGCTGGGGCGGGTGCGGCCCTTCATCTTCCCGATACACCCCCGCACGCAACGATCGATCGACGCCGCCGGGCTGACACTGCCCGAGAACGTGCATGCCATCGAGCCGGTCGGATACCTGGCCATGGTCGCCCTGGAGCGCCATGCCGCCGCGATCGCCACCGATTCTGGCGGCGTTCAGAAGGAGGCCTATCTCGCCGGCGTGCCGTGCGTCACGCTGCGCGCCGAGACCGAGTGGGTCGAGACCGTCGACGCCGGCTGGAATCGGCTCGTCGGCGACGACCCGGGCGCCCTGGCCGCAACCCTCGAAGAGGCGGCAACGATGGATCGTTCGCCCGCCCGCCCGGTGCTCTTCGGGGATGGGCACGCCGCAGAGCAGATCGTGACCGCCCTGGAGGCATGGCATCGCGGGCGCGGCGGCCCCGTCGGGGTCGGCGCAGGGACCACGACCGAGGCACGACCATGATTCCGATCGCCCGCCCGCAGATGGGCGACGAGGAGAAGGAGCAGGTCTGGAACGTCCTGCGCTCCGGCAACCTGGCGCAGGGCGCCCGGGTGCTCGAGCTGGAAGAGCGCTTCGCCGCCCTCGTCGGCGTGCCCCATGCGATCGCCACCAGCTCAGGCACCACCGCGCTGCACCTGGCCCTGCTGGGGTACGGGATCGGCCCGGGCGATGAGGTGGTCACCGTCCCGTTCACCTTCATCGCCAGCGCCACCAGCATCCTGCACACGGGGGCACGCCCCGTGCTCGTCGATGTCGATGCGCGGACCTTCAACATCGACCCGCAACAGATCGAGGCGGCGATCACCGAGCACACCCGCGCGATCCTTCCGGTCGGCCTCTACGGCCAGCCCGCGGATATGCCAGCCATCGCCGAGATCGCGGCGCGGCATGGCCTGGCACTGGTCGAGGATGCGGCGCAGTGCCACGGGGCGGCCATTGGGGAGCGCATGTCCGGGTCGTGGGGTGCCGGCTGCTTCAGCTTCTACCCGACCAAGAACATGACCACCGGCGAGGGTGGCATGGTGACCACCGCCGATGCCGCGCTGGCCGACCGCATTCGCCTGAGCCGCGAGCACGGCATGCGGGTCCGCTATCACCACGAGTCGGTCGGCTACAACTTCCGGATGACCGATATCCACGCCAGCATCGGGCTGGCGCAGCTCTCGAAGCTGCCCGCCTACAACGCCCGGCGCCGCGAGATCGCAGCGCGCTACGACGCCGAGCTGCGGGGCGTCATCGCGCCGCTCGTGACGCACGGCGTGACCCACGTCTACCACCAGTACACGATCCGCGTGCACCGGCGCGACGAATTCGTGGAGCGGCTTCGCGAGCGGGGGGTCGGCTCCGGCATCTACTACCCGGTGCCGGTGCATCGGCAGAAGCCATTCGTGGCCCTCGGCTACGGCGAGGGGCACTTCCCGGTGGCGGAGCAGCTCTGCGCGGAGGTCGTCTCGATCCCGGTCCACCCCTCCCTGACCGACGACGAGGTGGCAACCGTCATCGCCGCGGTCAACGTCACCGCGGCGGAGCTTGGGCCGATCGAGGCCGGGGCAACCGCGTGACAGACGCCGCGGCACCGCTGCGCGCTGCCGTCATCGGCCTGGGGATGATGGGCCGTGCCCATCTCCGCGTGTGGAGCGAGATGATCGAGGGGGTCGAGCTGGTCGGCGTGGCCGATTCCGACCCCGGCGCGCTGCGCGACGCGATCGACGGTCGATCGGTGCGCGGTTACCCCGACGCGGAGTCTCTCCTGCGCGCCGAGCAACCCGACCTGGTCAGCATCGTGGTCCCCACCTCGCTGCATCTGCCCATGACACTGGCAGCGCTCGAGGCCGGGGCGCACGTGCTGGTCGAGAAGCCGATCGCGGCCACGCGGGCTGAGGCAGAGCGGATGATCGAGGCGGCGCATCAAGCCGGGCGGATGCTGACGGTGGGCCACATCGAGCGTTTCAATCCCGCGATCCGCGAGCTGCGGCGCCGGCTTGTGGCGGGCGAGCTGGGACGCATCTTCGAGATACGCGCCACCAGGCTCGGCCCGTTTCCGGCCCGGATCCGCGATGTCGGCGTTGTCGTCGACCTGGCGCCGCACGACCTGGACGTGATGCGCTACCTCCTCGGATCGGACCCGATCCGCCTCTATGCCGAGACCGAGCAGCGCATCCACACCGACCACGAGGATCTCTTCGTCGGCCTCCTCAAGTTCGCCAACGGGGCGGTCGGCGTGCTCGACATCAACTGGCTGACGCCGACCAAGCAGCGGACGCTGACGGTCACCGGCGAGCGCGGGATGTACACGGCGGACTACCTCGCCCAGGAGCTGGTCTTCTACCCGAACTCCGCGGACGACGGGTCGGTCGGCGAGGGAGAGCGCGTCGAGCGGCAGATCGAGCGCCGCGAGCCGCTGGCGATCGAGCTGGGCGAGTTCGCTCGGGCGGCGCGTGACGGCGGGCTCCCGCCGGTCGATCCGCACCAGGCCATGGTCGCCCTCCTCCTGGCGCGGGCGATGGTCGAATCGGCGCAGACGGGGTCGGTCATCGCGGGCGACGCGCTGGCGCGGGTGCTGGCATGAGGATCGCGGTCATCGGGCTCGGGCACATCGGCCTGCCACTCGCGGTCCAGTACGCCAGCCGCGGCCACCACGTCGTCGGCTGCGATACGGCCGGATGGATCGTCGAGTCGATCAATGCGGGGCGCTCGCCCCACGATGATGAGCCGGCCCTGATCGAGCGGGTGCCGGAGCTGGTGCGGACCGGGCTCCTGCGCGCGACGACGGATGATGCCGAGGGTGCGCGAGATGCCGAGGTCGTCGTGGTCATCGTGCCTGTCGCAGTCGACGAGGCACGTGAGATTGACTTCGGGCCGATCGACGCCGCCACGGATGAGATCGCCGGCGCGCTTCAGCCAGGGACGCTGGTCATCTATGAGACGACGTTGCCGGTGGGCACCACGCGCGATCGCTTCGGACCGGTGCTCGAGGCGGGCAGCGGCCTGACGCTCGATCGCGACCTGTTCCTCGCCTTCTCGCCCGAGCGCGTGCTCGTCGGTCGCGTACTGCTCGACCTGGCGCGCTACCCAAAGATCGTGGGCGGGACGTCCGAGGAGGGCACGCGCCGAGCGGTTGAGTTCTATCGGTCCGTGCTCGAGCCCGGCACCGAGGTCCGGGCGGTGACCAGCGCCGAGACCGCCGAAATGACCAAGCTGGCCGAGACGACCTACCGAGACGTGAACATCGCGCTGGCCAACGAGTACGCGCGCTACGCCGCCAAGCGGGGGATCGACGTCACGGAGGTGATCAGCGCCGCGAATTCGCAGCCATTCAGCCACATCCACGCCCCCGGGGTCGGCGTCGGGGGCCATTGCATCCCGGTCTACCCCCATTTCCTCTTCAACGGCGAGCCGGACCTGCGACTGCCTCCGCTGGCCCGCGCGGTGAACGAGGAGATGGGCGCGTTCGCGGTGGGGCTGCTCCGCGATCGCCTGGGATCGCTGACAGGCGTCGCGGTGCTGGTGCTCGGCATCGCCTATCGCGCAGACGTGCGCGAGGACTCCTTCAGCTCTGCCTATCGACTGCGCGACGAGCTCGCGGCTGCCGGCGCGGTGGTGCACGGTCACGACCCCTATTTCGACGACGACCACCTTGCCGCGGCGGGCTTCGTGCCATATGACCTGGCGGCTCCCACCGCGGTCCGCGCCGCGATCGTCCAGGCGCCGCACGCCGCCTACCTCTCGCTCGACCTGCGCACGATCCCCGGGCTCGAGCTGGTGGTCGACGGCCGCAACTCGCTGGATCGCGCGGCAGTGGAGGCGGCCGGAGTGGCCTACGTCGGAATCGGCCGCTAGCCGTGGAAGAGACACCACAGGTCGGCCTCGCCGCGGGACACGGCGTGGTCGTCGTGGTCCCGACCTACAACGAGCGCGACAACCTGGAGCCGATCGCGACCGCCATTCTGGCCGCCCTGCCCGAGGCGACGCTGCTGATCGTGGACGACAGCTCCCCGGACGGGACCGGGGCGCTGGCAGACACGCTCGCAGCGACTGACGCCAGGGTGCAGGTGCTGCATCGGGCCGCCAAGGAAGGACTGGGCGTCGCCTATCGCGAGGCATTCCACGCGGCGCTCGACCGACGCGAGACGCGTGCAGTGGTCCAGATGGACGCCGATTTCAGCCATGACCCGGCCGATCTGCCACGCATGCTGGCGCCCCTCATGGCCGGCGCCGACCTCGTGCTCGGGACCCGCTACATGTCCGGCGGCGGGACCGTCGGCTGGCCGCTCCGTCGGAAGCTCGTCAGCCGGGCGGGGACCACCTTCGCCCGAATCGTGCTGCTCCTGCCGTATCGTGACTTGACCGGCGGCTTCAAGGCCTGGCGTCGCGAGCTGCTCGAGGCGATCCGCCTGCGCGAGGCGAGTGCCAGCGGATACGGCTTCCAGATCGAGACGACCTGGTGGGCGCACCGCCGAGGGGCGGCCATCAGCCAGGTGCCGATCATCTTTCGCGAGCGGGTCGCCGGCAGCTCGAAGATGAGCGGCGGCATCGTCGGCGAGGCGCTGTGGCTGGTGCTGCGGCTGCGCTTGGAGGCGATCCGCGACGCCCTTCGAGGCCGCCGTTGACAGCCTGCCGCTCGGTGGCACGACCGATGCCCATCGGCTAGCATGGCGCCCCGCCCTGCGGAGAAGACACCCAGCCATGTCGTTTCGCAACCGCCCGGTCCTTGATCGGAAGCACCGCCCGCGCTGGCAGGATGAGCTGCGCACCCAGCAGCTGATCGTCGCCGGATTCGCCGCGGCGATCGCCGTGGCGATCGGGATCTTCGCCGCCACGGCCTGGAGCTCGCACTACGAGTCGCACATGCGCCCGGTGGCGGCGGTCGGCAGCGTCGCCTACGACATCGACGAGCTGAGCGCGCGAATGGACATCATCGGGACCGAGCTCCAGGGTCGCTACATTGATCTTCAGAGCCAGCTCGGCGGCGTCCGCGATTCGCTCATCCAGCAGGGACTGGACGCCATCCAGAGTCAGCTCGAGAACCTCATCTCGAGCGGCACCGACTCGCTCGTTCTCGGACGCGCCCTGGACAATGCGGCCGCGCGCTACGGGATCGCCCTCACCGATGCGCAGGTGAGCGCGGAAGTGAGGCGACGGCAGTCGCTCCCCGAGCGGCTCAAGCTGTCGCTGATCCGCATTGGCGCCCTGCCGGTCGATGCACCGGCCGGAGCCGAGCCGACCGATGACGACTGGGCACGCGCCGAGGACGCGATCAACGCGATCCTGGACGACCTGCGCGGCGGCGCCGACTTCGCGCTGACGGCACAGGAGAGGAGCGTCGACCCATCGGCGTCCGGCGGCGGATCGCTCGGCTGGTCCGAGGCCGATGATCCGACCTACGGCGACTACTTCGCCGAGGCGCACGGCGCGGCAGTCGGGTCGCTGGTGGGCCCCACCAAGGACGACAGTGGATACCACATCCTGCGCCTCGAGGTTCGCCAGCCGGCCGGCCCCGACACGCGCCTGCGCGAGCTCCTGGCGTCGGCGGGCGTCTCGGAGGCGAGCTATCGTGGCTTCGTGCGCAGCGAGCTGCTGCGCACTGCCTTCGGCGACTACTTCGACACGAAGGTGATGACCAGCTACCAGCCACAGCGCAAGGTCGGGGTCATCTACCTGGCGGCCGTTCAGGGGGTGCCCACGCCCCAGCAGCGGATCCGCCACTTCCTCGCTCAGCCGATTCCCGGCGCGCCGGACCAGTCGGCGGCGACCGATGTCCAGTGGGCGGAGGCGCTGGCACGGGCCGAGGCATTCCGCGCCGAGGCGCTCAAGCCCGACGCGGACTGGTTCACGCTGGCGGCCGACAGCGACGACACCGGCAGCGGCAGTCGCGGCGGGGACCTCGGCTGGTACGACCCGTCTTCGTCCAGCTTCGTCGACGAATTCAAGGAGGCGATCCGGACCCTGACCGAGCGCGAGCTGAGCGAGCCGGTCAAGACCGACTTCGGCTACCACGTCATCCAGATCACCGGCGCGCGCACCACGCCTGCCGGTCAGGCCGCCGACCTGGTCGCCACGCTGCGCGAGGACCCGGATCGCTTCGCCGAGCTGGCCATGGAGCAGAGCGAGGATGCCAGCACGGCGGCCAAGGGTGGGGAGCTGGGCTGGGTGATCCCGTACCAGTTGGAGAAGGTCCGCAGCGACCTGATCTTCGCGATGACCGAGCCGGGACAGATCAGCGACTACATCGAGACGACCGGCGGCCTCTACATCTACAAGCTGCTCGATACCTCGCCGGTCCGCTTCGTGCCATCGTCGCAGCTTGACGAGGTGCGCCAGAACGGGTTTGGCCGCTGGCTCGACGAGATCCGTGCCGGCGCCCAGATCTGGATCGATCCGGAGTTCGGCGCGTCGACAACCGCGGGATGAGGACACCTGGCCGGGCGGCGTCGCGCGGCGTCGACCGGCTCCTCACCGCCGCCGGACTCGATCCCGCCGACGGAGTGCAGGTCGTCGCAGGCGTCCGCCTGGCGTCCGTCGCGTTCGACCCGTCGCTCCCGCTCCTCCTGCTCGCCGGTCGCGAGGGCGAGTCGCCGGCGCCCGCCCTGCCGGGTCGCCACGCTCGGGGCGGGATCCGGGCGGTGCTCACCGCACTCTATCCAGCCGATCACGTCGTGCGCCGGCTGCCCGATGGCACACCGCGGACGATGGCGGATCTCTCGGAGGCGGAGCTGTTCGGCGGCGATTGGATCGTGCCGCCTCTGCCGGCCCTCGAGAACCTCGCCTCGCCGCACGGCATGGCCGCCATCTCGGCGCGCCTGCGAGCGGTCGATGGCTGCCCCTGGGACCGCCGCCAGACGCACGAGACCCTGCGCCCCTTCGTGCTCGAGGAGGCGTACGAGGCGGTCGATGCGATCGACCGGGGCGACCCCGGCGACCTGGCCGAGGAGCTGGGCGACCTCTTCCTGCAGATCATCCTGCACGCCCAGCTGGCGGCCGAGGATGGAGCCTTCGACCTGACCGACGTGTATCGGACCCTTGGCGCCAAGATCGTGCGGCGCCATCCGCACGTCTTCGGCGACGTCGAGGTCAGCGGAGCGGACGAGGTGCTGCGCAACTGGGAGGCGATCAAGGCCGCCGAGCGCCACGAGGAGGGCGGTCCGTCCTCGGCATTCGCCGGCGTTGCCCGCGCACTGCCGGCCCTCGCCGCCAGCCGCGAGATCCAGGAGCGCGCATCGGCGCTCGGCTGGGATTGGCCGGCGATCGAGGGCGTCTGGGAAAAGGTCGCCGAAGAGATGGCCGAGCTGCACGAGGCGGGCGCCATCGAGGGCATGGCCGGCAGGGATGCGCAGCTCCACGAGCTCGGCGACGTGCTCTTCGCGGCCGTCAACCTGGCGCGCTGGATGAAGCTCGATCCGGAAGAGGCCCTGCGGACCGCCAATCGTCGCTGGATCGAGCGCTACGAGCGCGTCGAGGCGCTCGCCGTCGCACGTGGCCTCGTCCTCGCCGAGCTGCCGGCGGAGGAGAAGGACCTCCTCTGGAAAGCGGTGAAGTCCGGATGAGCCGGATCGCGATGGTGGTGCACGCCGCCTACCCCGCCGATCCGCGCATTCGGCGCCAGGCCGATGCCCTCATCCGAGCCGGTCACCGGGTCGACATCTTCTGCCTGAGGGGTCTGGGCCAGACGGCCGAGGAGGAGGTCGATCGGCTCCGCGTCATCCGCCTGCCGATCGATCGCGCGTTTGTCGGCGTGGTCGGGCACATGGCCGAATACGTCGCGTTCGCCGGAATCGCCGCGCTGCGCCTGGCGCGCGAGCACCGCCATCGGCGCTACCAGCTGGTCCAGGTGGCGAGCGTCCCGGACTTCCTGGTCTTCGCCGCAGCGCCGCTGAAGCTGACCGGCGTCCCACTCCTGCTCGATCTGCACGAGGATATGCCCGAGTTCTTCCGGGACCGCTTCGCGAGTGCCACCCTGCGCCCGCTGCTGCCGCTGGTGAGCGGCGCGGCGCGGGCCTCGGCCGCCGTCGCCGATGAGCTGATCACCGTCCACGAGCCGCTCCGCCAGCTCTCGATCCGCAGGGGCGTTCCGCCCGAGAAGATCTCGGTGGTCATGAACAGCGCCGATCCGCGCCTCTTCGATCCATCGCGCTACCCGCGCCGACCGTTCATGGAGGACGGCGAGCTGCGACTCATTCACCATTCCAGCCTTCAGCGGATCTATGGTCAGGAGATCCTGATCGAGGCCGTCGCTCGCATCGGGGATTCGCTCCGACTGCGGCTCGATGTGTACGGCGACGGACCCCACCGCGATGCGCTCGAAGCCGCGGTCGCCCGCACCGCCACCGCCGACCGGGTGCACCTCAACGGCCCGGTCCCGCAGGACGACCTGCCGGGCCTGATCGCAGGCGCCGACATCGGCGTGGTGCCGACCCTCGCCGAGCCATACCTCCAGTACTCGCTTTCGACCAAGCTCCTCGAGTACGCCGCCATGGGGATCACCATCGTGGCCACCGACCTCGCCACCGTGCGAGCCCATTTCAGCCCCGCGGCGGTCCGCTACGTGCCTGGTGGGGACCCCGAGGCTCTCGCCACGGCCCTTCGCGAGCTGGCGAGTGACCCGGTTGCGGCGGCGCGCCTGGGCGCGGAGGCGCATCGGCAGGCGGCCGCCTACGGGTGGGACGTGCAGGCCGGGCGCTACGTGGAGATCGTGGAACGGCTTGCGGCGCGGTAGCATCTCCTGTGCGTCGGGGCGTAGCGCAGCCTGGTAGCGCACCTGCTTTGGGAGCAGGAGGTCGCCCGTTCGAATCGGGCCGCCCCGACCACTCAACCCATGAGGAGTTCACGCAGCCGATGACCACCGGGTCCGGCCTCCGGATCGGCCATGCCTCGCCGCTGACCGTGCCGGTGGCGCCGACGCCAGGCGGATATCGGGTCGCCAAGCGAAGCCTGGACATCGCCGCTTCGACGATCGGCCTGCTCCTGACCTCCCCGATCCTGGCCCTGGTGGCTGTCGCGGTGAAGCTCGAGTCGCGTGGCCCGATCCTCTTTCGGCAGCAGCGGCTCGGCCTGGGCGCGCGCCCATTCACCCTTTACAAGTTCCGCAGCATGTACCTGGCCGCCCAGGAGGAACAGCATCGCGACCACGTGCGCGACCTGATCCGCGGCGAGCGGCGGGAGCCTGAGGCGTCGGGGGCAGCCTGGCTGCCGATCCCTTCCGACCCGAGGGTCACTCGGCTCGGCTCCTTCCTGCGCCGGTCGCACCTCGACGAGCTGCCGCAGCTGATCAATATCGTCCGCGGTGACATGAGCCTGGTCGGCCCGCGTCCGCCCATCCCGTACGAGGTCGAGGTCTACCAGGTCTGGCATCTGCCGCGCCTGTCGGTGGTGCCCGGCCTGACCGGCCTGTGGCAGGCCACCGGTTGGGGCCGGCTCAGCTTCGACGAGGGGGTGGCCCTCGACCTCGCCTACGTTCAGCGACGCTCCTTCTGGTTCGACCTGCGACTCATCCTGCGGACCCTGTGGCAGATCGTCACCGGTCGCCAGTTCTAGGCGAGCGTCGCCGCGCCCGCCTCAGATGACGGGTCAGCCTCCGCGGTCGTGACCAGCTGCGATCCGATGCCGAGCAGGAACCAGAAGAGGAAGGCCGCGCTGTTGGCCTCCAGCAACATGGTGGTCAGCCCGTTGAGGGAGAGGCCGATGACGGCCGCGCTGAGGCCCGCCAGGGCAACGCGGCGGCCCCATGCCGAGGTGCGGGCAGCCCGGATCACGGGGCGCAGCGCAGCGACCACCATGCCGATGTAGAGGATCAGGCCGAGGATCCCGGCCTCGACCAACAGGTGCAGCCAGAAGTTGTCGACGGTGCGCTGAGCGGGGTCGATGAAGAGCCGATCGGTCTGGTATTGCACGTAGATGGGCGTGCCGAAGATGTCGGCCGCCGCGCCACCGTAGCGACCCGGTCCGACCCCGAGCACCGGATGGTCGCCCACGATCGGCAACGCATTGGCGACGAGGAGCGTGCGCAGGTCACGACCCTGGCCAATGGTGTCGATGCGGCCAAGGGTCGATCCGAGCAGGTCGAGGTCGTCCCGGCACGGTTCGCACAGCAGATTGCGCGGCATCGCGACGGCGGCCCCCAGCGCGATCGCCATCACCAGCACCCCGAGGCGCAGCGCCCTCCAGTCCAGGATCAGCCCCGCCACGACGAAGCCGCCGACCGCCCCAAACCAGCCACCGCGCGAGAAGGAGAGCCAGAGGGCAAGCGCCAGCAGGAAGGAGCCGGCCAGGGCCACGCGCCGGCCGCGCGGCGTGCGCAGCCCCGAGGCCCCGAGGATCGCGAATGGGATGGCCGCCGAGAGGAAGGCGGCGAACACGTTCGGATCCCCGAAGAAGGCGGCAAGCCGATACAGCTCTCCGAACCGCCCGCTGAGTGTCGACAGCCCGAAGAGGTAGGGGGTCAGCAGTGCCTGTCCAATCGCGATCACCGCAGCGGCAAGCACCAGCCCGATCACGACCCCGATCGCGACCAGCGCCTGGCGCGCCCCGAAGCCGACGATGCGAGCCAGCAGGAAGAGGGCCACCGCATCGACGGTGAAGGCGATGCCCGCCACGGCCTGGGCACCGGGCACCGCGTTGAAGACCGCGGAAATGACCGCCGACGCGACGAACGCCATGGCGAGCCACATCGTCGGGTGGTTGATCGCGCCGCGCAGCGTGCCGCGTCGCGCAGCCTGCACCAGCAACGTCATGCCCACGGTGGCCAGCAGCGCCTCAGACAGGAAGTGGGCGAGTGTCTCGGCGTCGGGGGCAAGGAGGCCCGGGACCAGGTATCGATCCAGGATCGGGCTGAGCGTCACAGCCACCAGCACCGGCCGCGGCCAGCGGAGGCTGGCACTCGCCACGATCGCCACCAGCACTGCCGCCGCGCCGACGAAGAGTGCGATCGATGAGTGGGACCCGACGATGGCGACGACGATGGCGACACTGATTCCGACGATCGTGGCAATAGCGCCGCCCATCCCGGCCGGCGCGGCGATGGTGCGCGCGGTCATCCCGCCACGCCCAGGAGTTCCAGGATCCGCGCGGCCCTCACGTCCCACGAGTTGGCGGCCGCAGCGCTGCGCGCCGCTTCGCCCCAGCGGCTCAGCTGCTCGGGTGAGGCGCCGGCGACCTCCTCGATCCCGGCTGCGAGTCCCATGGCGTTGTCGGGGACGATGACTCCGCATCCCGCGCCACGCACGATGGCCGCCGTTTCGGTCGTATCCGTCACGATCAGCGGGCGCGCGTAGCCGAGGTATTCCATCACCTTGATGGGCACGGCAAGGTCGTTGTAGGGGGTAGCGCGCCGGGGGGTGATGCTGGCCAGTACCTCGGGCAGGAGCGCATCGATCTCCGGCCCCTCCGCCCGGGCCACTCGGAGCCACGACGGCCGTGCGCCGGTTGGCTCCTCGCCAGGCCGCGAGACGCAGATCAGCGTCACGCCGCTGCCGCGCGCACGCACCAGCTCCATCGCCTCGAAGAGAATCGCGCCGCCGTGGGCGGGGACGCGCAGGCCGCCGACGAAGAGGAGGTTGCGCGCGGCAGGGTTGAGTGGCGGCGCGTCAGCCATCCGCGCTCCGGGCGGCAGCAGGTGCGCCTGCCGTGCCCTCGGCTCACTGCCCAGGATGGCCGTTGCCAGCCCGCGCGACGGGAATGCAACCGCCGTCGAGAGGCGGATCAGGGCCCGAGTGGCCGGCAGGAAGAGCGCGCGCGACGCGCGCCGCTTCGGCGACGTGGCCGTGTAGTACTCCGGGAAGAGCTGTTGCGCGTCGCGCAGGTAGGTCAGGATCGGGACGCGATGCGCTCGCGCCGTTGCCAGGAAGGCAAAGTCCGCCGGCCGAGGGAGGCTGGTGGCGTTCTCGACGTAGATGCCCGCCAGACCGCGCAGCCTGCCGCCGGCGACGTAGCGAGCCATCTGCCGCGCCCGTGCGCCGGGGGTTCCCGAGACGACGTCCAGATCGACCCGCCGCGCAAGGGCGTCGCGCAGCTGCGTGATACGCGTGGTTGCGCCCCACAGGCCGCGGTCGAGCGGGTACATCGACAGCAGCAGCAACCGCGGCCCGCGGTTGCCCGACAGGAAGGCCGCGAGGCCCGGGTGTCGTGGTCGCGGCCGGTCCGTGATGAGCACCTCGAAGCGAATTCGTAGTCCAGGGGGCGGAGGACATGGTAGCAACAAAGACCGGTCGGTCCGGAGGAGCAGGTGGTGCGTCCGCGCGACAGAAGATCGTTCTGGTGGGGTTAGTACCTTTGCGCGCGACTCGGCGAAAACCCTAGACTAGCCATCGGGGGAACGGCGCCGCGCGGCGGCCCTACGCCTCCAAATCGGCGCCTGAGTGAGGAACGTGACGACCGAGACCACCTTCATTCTCATCACTGGCGCGATCGCCGCGCTCGTCGGCGTCGGAGCCCTCATCGCCGTGCTCCGAGAGCGCAGCGAGTCTGGGCGGCCGTACGGCACAGGCGCGCCCACCGGCCTCACGGAGCCCAACCACGACGCAGCAATGAGGTCGTCACGTGACGGTGTAGTACGCGTGGCGTGGTGGGTCGCCATCGCCGGCGTCATGGTCGGGATCGGCGTCGCCGATGCCTACCCGGAGATGCGTGCCGCGATCTATGCGCTGGGTGGTGCTGCGGCAGCCCTGGTCGTCGTCCTCCACGAGTTGCTGCCCGATCGCTGGCGGGGCCGAGCCACTGCAGCGATCGAGGTGCTCGGTGCCCTGGCGCTGGCGACCGGCCTGGTCTGGTTGACCGGAGGCCCCACCTCTCCCTTCGTCTTCGTCTACCACGTCATCGTGGTGGCCGCCGCGCTGACCATGCGGGCGCGCCTGGCGCTGGCGGTCGGGGCGTTCGCCACGCTGGGGTACCTGGCCGTGGTGGCGCTCGACACCGCCGGCAGCACGACCTCCAGTACCGCCCTCCTGGGCGTCGGCATCAACATCGGCTCGCTCTGGCTGCTGGCATCCCTCGCCGGCGTCTACGCGAGCGCGGATCGGCGTATCCGGGCCAGTGTGCTGGAGCTTTCGCAGACCGACTCCCTGACCGGCCTGCTCAACCGCGGGCGGCTCTTCCCGACCCTCGAGCAGGAGGTGCAGCGGACGCGGCGCAGCGGCCGCGGCTTCTGCGTGCTGATGGTCGACCTGGATGGCCTGAAGGCGATCAACGACTCGATGGGGCACCTGCGCGGCGACGACGTGCTGCGCTCCGTCAGCCAGGCGATCAACCGGTCGATCCGGAACGTCGACTCTGCCTATCGCTACGGCGGGGACGAGTTCATCGTGCTGCTGCCGGAGACCGAATTCATCGGCGCCTACGTCGTCGCCGAGAAGATCCGGGAGGGAGTCGAGGAGATCGGCCCATCGATCGGGGCCGAGGAGGCGTCGACAAGCGTCAGCATCGGCCTTGTCTCGCATCCCGAGGACGGATCATCGGCCGAGGAGTTGATGATCACCGCCGACCGGGCGATGTACCAGGCCAAGTCGCTTGGCAAGAACCAGATCAGCGGCTATCCACGCCCGCGTCGGCCTGCGCCCCGCCAACTGCCGGCCGTGCCGGCGGAGACCGCGCCCCCGGAAGCTGCTCGCGCCGAGGCCGCCCGCCTTGAGGCCGCCCCCGTTGAGGCTGCGGCAACGACGACGGCCGCGCTGAAGATTGAACCCGCCACCGATGCCTCGCCTGCCGCGGCCTTCTCCGTGCATGCCGAGCCGACCAACGGTGCCCTCCATGACGGGCATGGCGAGGACGAGCCGGACCCCGTCGACGTCAGGCGTAATATCGCGGCCGCTCGTCTGAACATGGATCCGGACCATCAGATCCGGCGCGCCATGGATGCGTTTCTGTCGAGCCCAAGCGTGCCGTCCGGCGACGGAGAGTAGCCGCTCAGGACTCGGTCACTCCCGCGGTGACCGGCACGATCTCCCACCAGACGACGCCAGGCCGCAGTACAACGGCATCCCCGCTCTCGGCATATGTCCAACGCGTGGCGTCAC
>CAZDAV010000009.1:14545-17638 GCA_964503725.1 uncultured Steroidobacteraceae bacterium | reverse complement strand
AGCCCGGCAGGCGTCAACTGTGCCATCTTCGGTTCGACTCAGAGCGGTCGGACGGGGCGAGTATAGCCGAGCCCGATCGCGATCGGCGAGCGGCCGGCTAGGCCGGGGTCGCGGCCGGAATCAACGTCCTCGGCAGGCCGGGAACCGGGAACCGATCCGTGATCGCGGCGACTCGTTCGCGGATCGCATCCTGTGCCGCCGCATCGCCGCGCGCGGCGATGCCATCCACGATCAGCGTGGCAATGAGCTGCATCTCGGCCTCGCGCATGCCCCGGCCGGTCACGGCGGGCGTCCCGACACGGACGCCGCTCGCCACCATCGGCGGGTTCGGGTCGTAGGGGATCGTGTTGCGGTTGACGGTGATGCGCACCTCGCCGAGCGCGAGGTCGGCCTCCTTGCCGGTGACGCCGAGCGGTCGAACATCGACCAGCATCAGGTGGTTATCGGTCCCGCCGGTGATCACGTCGGCGCCGGCCGCCACCAGCCCCGCCGCCAGCTCGCGGGCATTGGCGACGGTCTGGGCCATGTCGCGCTTGAACTCGGCGCTCATCGCCTGCCGGAATGCGACCGCCTTGGCCGCGATGACATGCTCGAGCGGCCCGCCCTGGAGCGCGGGGAAGACGGCCTTGTCGATCGCCTTGGCCAGGTCGGCCAGGCACAGGATCATGCCGCCGCGCGGGCCGCGCAGCGTCTTGTGGGTGGTGGTCGTGACCACGTGGGCGTGCGGCACGGGACTCGGGTGCACCCCCGCTGCGACGAGACCCGCGAAGTGGGCCATATCGGTCATGAGGTAGGAGCCCACCTCGTCAGCAATGGCCCGGAACGCCGCAAAGTCCCAGAACCGCGGGTAGGCGGTCGCCCCGGTCACGATCAGCTTCGGCCGATGCTCGGCGGCGAGGGCCCGCACCTCGTCCATGTCGATCAGGTGCGTCTCGCGGTCGACGTGGTACGGGATGAAGTTGTAGTACTGGCCGGAAAAGTTGACCGGCGAGCCGTGGGTCAGGTGCCCGCCCTGGTCGAGGGCGAGGCCCAACACAGTGTCGCCGCGCTCCAGCAGGGCGTGGTAGACGGCCATGTTGGCCTGCGCCCCGGCATGTGGCTGGACGTTGGCGTGCTCCGCCCCGAAGAGCTCCTTCGCCCTGTCGCGGGCCAGGTCCTCGCCGACATCGACCACCTCGCAGCCGCCGTAGTAGCGACGCCCCGGGTAGCCCTCGGCGTACTTGGCGGTCAGGATTGACCCGGTCGCCTGCAGCACGGCGAGGGATGGGTAGCTCTCGGATGCGATCAGCTCGAGGTGCGAGCGGCTCCGCTCCTCCTCATCGCCGACCACCCGATAGATCTCGGGGTCCTCCGTCTCGAGCGTTGCCCAGGGGTCCATCGGTCAGCCTCGGTGGAAGTTCTTCGCAGGCGAGCTCCGAGTGTAGCCCGATGCGCCGCGGGGACAAGTCACAGGACGGTCACCTCGGCCCCTGCCACGCGAACGAGCGCACCGTCCGGGATGCCGGCCAGGTCATCCTGCGCCAGCACCACGACCGGAATCCTGACCCCATACAGTTCCTCGGCGACCGCGGCGCCGACCGCCAGGATGAGGTCCACCTCGCCGAGCAGGATGGCGGCCGGGGCAACGCCGGCGCGCGCGGCCTCGGCCAGCACTGATGACGCCGACGACGAGCCGCGGACGGCCGGCATCACGAGCACGCGCCCAGCCAGGCCGGCGCCATGCTGCGGGTGACGCGGGTCGACGAGCGTGCCGGTGGCCGGATCCATCCCGCCCCACAGGGAGAGCGGCGCGCCCAGGACCAGCGCGTGCGCCTCTGCCTCGCCATCGGCCAGGACACGACCCTTCATGCCGATCCCCACGGCTCCGGGTCGCGCCAGATCGTTCCCGCAATCGCGGAACGGATGCACTCCCGGGTGCTGCCGAAGACGACGTCTCGACCGATGTTGCCCGGCGCGTAGAAGGCCCACTTCCCCGAGTCCGTCATGGCGGGGAGCGGGCTCGCTCGCAGGATGGGGCTGATGTAGCTGCATGTGTCGACCAGCAGCTCGACCCCGAGCGCGCGGAGTCGCGCCGCGATGCCCGCCTCCTCGGCCTCGGCCAGGACGTGGCGCCCGGTCGAGACCAGCAGCTCGACCCCTGCCGCCGGCCGTTCCCCCGCGAGCTCCGCTTCGATCCGACCGAGCTCACCCAGCGAGGCGTGCGGCGTGCCGAGCGAGACGGTCGCGATCGGCGTCCCGACGGCACCGCCGCCCGCCGCGGTGCTCAGCTCGTCGCGGGCCGCTCGCAGCTCGGCCAGGCCAACCGACGCGACCTCTTCCGGTTCCCCTCCCTGCAACGCCGCGTCGAGGGTGGATGCCTCTGGAGTCGAGCCGACGGCGTGGAACATGGCAACCGCACCCGATGAGGCCGCGGCAGCGCCGATCGCCTTCAGACGATCCTCCGGGACCCCGTGGGGCAACCCATCGATGACGGCCACCCGGCTCCCGGCACGACGGCCCAGCACGATCCCCAAGACCGGATAGAGCGCGTCGCTGGTCAGCAAACCTTGCGGCACGTCGTCAGCGAGCCGAAGGTGGAGGACGGCGCGACGGGCATCGGTCCGGTGCAGGCCCGCATCCGGGACGCGCCCGGTGATGGCACAGGCGATATCGGTGAAGTCGCCGTAGCGTTCCGTTCGCGCGCCAAGGACGCTGTTGCAGAAGACAATGGCGTTCGACTCGGCCCATGCCACCTGCTCGCCGAGAGCCGGCCGCGCGAAGGGCAGTTGGTACGGGGCGCAGGTGTAGGTCGGCTGACAGCCCAGCAACCGATAGCGTTCCATCAGCAGACGCCCGCGCTCGGCCGTCCGGGGATCGCCACGCCACAGCTCGGGATGCAGCAGGTCGACGGTGCCGACGTTCAGGGTGGTGGGGACGGCGACCTGCGCACTGCCGGCGACCAGGCGCTCGACGAAGTCGACCGTCGCCTCACCGTGGTACAGGCACGAGTCGACGTGGGCGGCGCTGATCGGGATCAGGCGATTCGCGCCGAGCGCCTCCGCCGCCCGCACCACCAGGCGCATCGCGAGCGCGACCCCGGCGCCGTCCTCGCCC
>CAZDAV010000009.1:0-14445 GCA_964503725.1 uncultured Steroidobacteraceae bacterium | reverse complement strand
CGCCGCCCGCACCACCAGGCGCATCGCGAGCGCGACCCCGGCGCCGTCCTCGCCCGAGATGAGCGATCGCTCACGGACGTCCAAGGCCACCGGCATCTGTCTGGGCTACCCGTGCGTCTGAAACAGCTCCACGGGATTCCCCGCGGGATCCTCCAGCAGGATCTGGGTGCCCCCGGGTCCGACAACGACGTCGTTCCGAAAGCGCGCGCCAGCCATCCGGAGGTGGTCAACGGTGGCGGCGAGGTCCTCGACTATGATCACGATCCGGTTCCAGCCTCCCGGCTCGGGAACACGGCCATCGGGCATCGATCGTGAAGCAGACGCCCCGGGGCCGGCCAGCCAGAGGACGAGGTCGCCGCGCCGCACGATGGCCATGGCCTCGCCGAAACGCTGGTCCAACTCGAAGGCAAGGAGGCCCGTATAGAAGTCAACCGCACGGCCGACGTCATCCACGATATAGCGGAATGCGCTCATGAGCGCTCCTCGGCCTCGATGCGGGAGAGCTTCTCCAGGCGGGCTACATGGCGTCCGCCCTGGAAGTCCGCGGCCAGGAACTCGCGCAGGCAGGCCTTCGCGACCTCGGTCCCCACAATCCGAGCGCCGAAGGAGATGACGTTGGCGTCGTTGTGCTCGCGCGCCAGCCGCGCCACCACCGGGTTGGTGGCCTGCACGCAGCGAATGCCGCGCACCTTGTTGGCGACGATCGCCTCGCCCGTGCCGCTCCCGCCCAGGACGATCCCGCGCTCGTAGTCGCCGCGAGCAACGGCCCGCGCGACGGGGGCGACGAAATCGGGATAGTCGACCGTCTCGGCAGAGAAGGTGCCGAAGTCGCGGTACTCGACGCGCAGCTCGTCGAGCAGCGTGCAGAGCTCGCCCTTCAGGGCGAAACCGGCGTGGTCGGAGCCGATGGCAACGCGCATGGCGCCGCTAGTCTATCGGCCCGATCACCTTCTCGATCTCCGACCGGGCCAGCGCTCCCTCGCGCACGAGGCGCGGCCGTGGGCCGCTCAGGTCCACGACCGACGATGCGACCCCTGCGCCGATGCGGCCGCCGTCCAGGATGGCGGCCGGCTCGTCCGAGTCGGCGAACGCGACGAGCACATCGTCCACGTCACGGGTCTCTGGCTCTCCCGAGCGGTTGGCGCTCGATACCGCCAGTGGCCCAGTCGCGGCCAGCAGAGCCAGCGTGATCGGGTGGTTCGGAATGCGGAACGCCTGGGAGTCCGCGTCGGCGGCAGAAGGAAGGACGAGCGTCAGCGCGCCCGGCCAGAACCGTTCTGCGAGCTGTCGGGCAGCGGCATCCACGACATAGCCGCGTTCTGTTGCCTCGTCCAGCGACGAGATAAGCCAAGGGACCGCCTTCTCCGGCGGGCGGCGCTTGGCGGCGAAGAGCCGCGCCAGCGCGTCCGCGTCGCCGCCCATGCAACCGAGGCCGTAGACCGTGTCAGTCGGGAACGCCACCAGCTCGCCGTCGCGCAGCAGCTCTGCGGCCCGCGCGATGCCGTCGGCGTCCGCAGACAGGCGATCAGGCATCGGAAAGCAGCTCCCGGTCAGACGAGCGCGACACGAACCACACGCTCGATCGCCGACAGGTCGCGCAGGGTGGTCACTGCGACCCGCACCTCGAGCGCCCCGATGATGCCGCGAACCGCACCGGCCTGGCCGTCCCCGATCTCGAGCAGCGCGACGCCATCGCGGCTGAGTTTGGCCGGCAGCGCGGCGACCAGCCGCCGCAGCAGATCGAGGCCATCCGGCCCGCCGTCCAGGGCCGCGGGCGGCTCCCAATCGAGCGAGCCGCCTCCGCCGGCAACCTCATCGCTGGTCAGGTAGGGCAGGTTCGCGATCAGGAGGTCAATGCCACCATCGGGCGCCACGGCCGGTTCGAGCAGGTCGCCGCAGGCGAGCGTCACGAGGCCGCCGACGCCGTGCGCAGCCAGGTTCTCAGCGGCCAGCTCGAGAGCCTCCGCCGCGAGATCGCTGGCGGCCAGTCGAAGCCTGCCGAGCGCGATCGCTGCCCGGAAGCGCAGCGCGACGGCCAACGCCACCGCGCCGCTGCCGGTTGCCACTTCCCACACCTGCACCGGATCCTCGTCGCGGACCAGCCTGGCCGAGATCTCGCTGATGGCGGCCTCGGCGAGCAGCTCGGTCTCCGGCCGCGGGATGAGCGCCCGCCGGTCCGTCGCGATGCGCATCGACCGCCACTCCTTGAACCCGCGGATGTAGGCGATCGGCTCGCCGGCGGCCCGCCGCTCGACCCACCCGGCGAGCCGCAGCGCGTCGGCGGGGTCCAGCTCGGCGTCGGGATGCGCATGCAGCCAGGCGCGGTCGCGCTCGAAGGCGTGCCCGACCAGCAGCTCCGCATCGAGGCGTGGGCTGGATGTGCCCGCGCCGCGCAGGGCAGCGACGGCGCCGGCGATCAGCCCGGCAGCCGTCATGCCGTGAATCCGGGCGACCGATCCCGGCTCAGCCCGCGCCATCGGTCCCGAACTCCGCCAGCCTCGCCGCCTGGTCGGCTTCCGCCAGTGGCTCGATCACCCGGTCCAGGTCCCCTTGCAGGAGGCCGGGAAGGTTGTGCACCGTCACCCCGATCCGGTGGTCGGTGACGCGGTCGTCCGGGAAGTTGTAGGTCCTGATCTTCTCGGCGCGATCGCCGCTCCCCACCTGGGAGCGTCGCTGGTCGCCGCGCTCCTCCGCCTGGCGGGCCTGCTCCAGCTCGAGCAGCCGCGCGCGCAGCACGGCCAGCGCCTTGGCCTTGTTCTTGTGCTGGCTCTTCTCGTCCTGGATGGCGACCATCATGCCGGTCGGCAGGTGCGTGATGCGGACCGCGCTGTCGGTGGTGTTGACGCTCTGCCCGCCCGGCCCACTGGACCGATAGACGTCGATCCGCAGGTCCTTGTCGGGGATCTGCAGCTCGACCTCGTCGGCCTCGGGCAGGATGCTGACCGTCGCCGTCGAGGTGTGGATCCGGCCCGCCGACTCCGTGCTCGGCACGCGCTGCACGCGGTGCACGCCGCTCTCGTACTTCAGGCGCGAATACGCCCCATGGCCTGCGATCTCGGCGATCGCCTCCTTCACGCCGCCGCTCGCTCCCTCGCTGACCGATATCAGCTCCAGCTTCCACCTGCGTCGCTCGGCGTAGCGGGCGTACATGCGAAACAGGTCCCCGGCGAAGAGCGCCGCCTCGTCGCCTCCGGTCCCGGCGCGGACCTCGAGGATCACGTCGCGATCATCATTCGGGTCGCGCGGCACGAGCAGCCTCCGCAGCTCCTCGTCGAGCTCGAGCTCCTTCGCCTCGAGGGTGGCGAGCTCCTCGCGCGCCATCTCGCGCACCTCCTCGTCGAGGTCGTGGGCCATCGTCCGGGTTGCTTCCAGCTGGTCGCGCACGCCGGACCATGCCCGCATCGCCTTCACGATCGGCTCCAGGCGGGCCAGCTCGCGGCCCAGGGCCTGAAGGCGCGCCGGGTCGCTCGCAGCCTCGGGCGTCGACATCTCGCGAACGACCGCGTCGTACCCGGCCTCGATCTCGCGCAGCCGATCGATCATGTGCCCGCGGCGGCAACCGCCTCGCGATCCGACGCCAGGCACGACTCCAGCGAGGCGATGCTGACCTCCAGCATGCTCTGGTCAGGTGGGCGGGTGGTGAGCGACTGGAGCCACAGGCCGGGCGCGTAGATGGCACGCACCAGCCCGTTGCCGTAGTGCCTCGCCCCGAAGCGCACCAGCTCGTACGCAAATGCGGCGATCACGGGCACGAGGACGATGCGCGACAGAAAGAGAAGCGGGAAGGCCAGTCCGCTGCGCGGCACGAGGCCGAAGAAGACGATGCTGATCACCACCACGATCAGGAGGAACGTCGTCCCGCAGCGCGTATGGGCGGTGCTGAAGCGGTCGACCTCCTCCGGGGTGAGCGGCCGGTCGGCCTCGTGGGCGCTGATCGCCTTGTGCTCCGCGCCGTGATAGCCGAAGACCCGCCGAATCTCGGCCATCCTGCCGATCAGCCAGATGTACGCCACGAAGATGGCGAGCCGGATGCCGCCCTCCGCCAGGTTCGCGAGCATGTCGCTGGTGGTGGCTCGCTCCGCGAAGGTCGACAGCACCAGGGGAAGGACGAAGAAGAGCCCGATCGCGAAGCCGATCGAGATGGTCATGGTGACCACCATCGTTCCCTTCCCGATCTGGATGTCCTCGCCCTCGGCCGCGATCGCGGCGGAGCGCATCAGCATCCGCGTGCCGATGACGAGCGCCTCGTACAGGACCAGCACGCCACGTACGAACGGCACCTTCGCCCAGCGTCCGCGCGCCAGCGCACGGGGCAGCGGCTCGCTGTACGTTCGAATTTCACCCGACGGCGGCCGCACGCTCATCGCCACGGTCGTGCGACCGCGCATCATGACCCCCTCGATCAGCGCCTGCCCACCGTAGAAGAAGTCGGGCATCCGGAATCGCGGTCGCTCACCGGCGCGTGACACGGACGTGATGACGAACGGGCCGGCCGCCATCAGCATCTCGGGGACGAGGGAGAACAGGTGCGGCGCCAGGCGCCGCGGCCAGAGGGTCAGCCGGCGCCGCATGGTCCGCCTAGCGCTGTGAGCGCTCCATGCGTCGCTGGAACCGCTCGACCTGGCCGGCGGTGTCGACGATGTTCTGGGTCCCGGTGTAGAACGGATGGCAATTTGCGCAGACCTCGACACGGATCGAATCGACGGTCGATCCAACGGTAAAGGTGGTCCCGCAGACGCAGTGCACCTGCGCCTGATGGTACTGCGGATGAATCTCGGCCTTCATGGCATGGCTCCTGGATCTCTGCGTCGCCCTACGCCACCGGATGATCGGAGGCGCTGGTGACGCTGACCCGCTTCTTGTGGCGGGTCTGGTGACTGAACTTGACGATTCCGGCGGCCGTGGCGAAGAGGGTGTAGTCGCGACCCATCCCGACGTTCTCGCCCGGATTGAAGGTGCTGCCGCGCTGGCGGACGATGATCGTGCCGGCGTTGACCTGCTGCCCGTCGCCACGCTTGACGCCGAGCCGCTGTCCCTCTGAATCACGACCGTTCCGGCTCGAGCTGCCGGCCTTCTTGTGCGCCATGATCGGTTACTCCTCCGCCGCTGCCTTCGCCCTGGACGCGCGAGGCGCCTTCGGCTTCTCCGCGGCGGCGCGCTTGGGCGTCGCCGTGGCCGCTCGCTTGGTGGTCGCCGCGGTGGCTCGCTTCCCCGGCTTCGCGACCGGGGCCGCGGCCTCGGGCGCCTCGGCGACCGTGGCCGCTGCCACCTCGACCTTCGCTGCCCGTGCCCGCGCCTCGCGCTTGACCTTCGGAGCCTCTGCCGCCCGACCGTCCGGGTTGATCGCGTCGATCCGGACGCGAGTCAGGTGCTGCCGATGCCCGGTGCGCCGGCGGTACTTGACCTTCTGCTTGAACTTGAAGATGACCAGCTTCGGCCCCAGCGCCTCGCCAAGGACGGTGGCACTGACCGATGCTCCGGCCACGACCGGCGTCCCGATCGTGACCTCATCGCCGTCCCCGATGAGGAGGACGCGATCGAAGATGAACGATGCGCCGGGCTCGCCGTCGAGCCGCTCGAGCGTGAGCGTGCTGCCGGCTTCGACCCGGTACTGCTTGCCGCCGCTGCTGACCACGGCGTACATGGTGATTCTCCACAGGAAAGTTGCCTACGCCGCGTGCACGGCGAAGCGGGCAGACGAGGAGCCCGCGGGACGGCGAGTCTACCGGGCGATGGGAGGAGTGTCAACGAAGAGGAGGCGTGTTCGGACGGCCGGCCCGGCACGCAGCGGCAGGTCCAGGGCAGCGACGACATCCTCCGGCCGCCCGGCGCCGCTGGCGTCGAGCCGAAGCACCAGCCGCAGTCGCGCCCGATGCCCCTCCTCGTCGACCTCCAGCACCTCCGCGTCCTCGAGCAGGGGACGCAGGTCGCGCGGCCCAGCGTCGGCGCGTCGCTCACTCTCGCCTCGGCGCCGTTTTCCGGGCAGCTGGCGTGCGGCCAGCAGCCGCACGATTGCGCCCCGCAGCGCATCGTGGGTCAGCTCGGGCCCGTCACGCACTTCGATCTCGTATTCGGCTGCGCGCAGCTGCGACGCCGCCGACGGGAAGCCATGCCATACCTCGCGGGCGTCGACCACCTCGATGCCCTCCGGCAGCAGCGCGACCGCGGCCTGGATCCGCCCGATCGGCACGAGATCGTCGAAATAGGCCTCCAGGACCTCGCCGCGCAGCTCGATGCCGACCGGCAGGTTGGCGGCGAACTTCAGGCGCGGCCGGGGACGGGCGGCATTCGACTGGGCGAGTGGCAGGCCGGCCTCGCGGAAAGCTCGCTCAAACTCGCTCAGCAGCTCTGCCTGGCGAATGCGGAGGGCGGGGGAACGGCGGGCGAAGAGCAGCTGCCAGCGCTGGCGTGGCTGCTCCGGTGTTCGGGTGGTCATCGGTCCGATCGATGGTAGCGCCCGCTCCGCGCATCGGCCAGCAGGTCCACCGTCCCGTAGCATGTCGGCCATGGGCGACCTGCTCGGCGCGGTCCGGCGTCATCGGCTCGGTATCTTCGTCGCGGCGACCTGCCTGCTGCTGGCCTGGCTCCTGTGGTCGGCCCGCGGCGCGCTGCCTGCCTTCGTCATCGGAGTTGCCCTCGCCTTCGTCCTGGACCCGCTGGTCAATGTTCTCGAGCGGCGCGGCGTGCCGCGCTGGGGCGGTGTCCTCGTTGCGTACGCGACGGTCGCGGCGCTGGTGTGGGCGCTCGTCGCCTTCGCCATCCCGCCGATCGCCGGACAGACCCGCGACTTCATTGGCCGCCTGCCCGAGCTGGGAGCGGCCATCGGCGACCTCCAGCACGGCCTGGACGAGTGGTATCGCTCCCTGCCCCTGCCGGCGGACATGCGCGCGGCGCTCGACGGCGCGATCAGCCGTGGCCAGGCGGCTTTCGGGGAGGCGATTCGCGAATTCCTGGGCCCCGCGGTGGGGACACTGGTGCGGACCCTCGGCTTTGTCATTGGCCTCGTCGTCATCCCGATCTGGCTCTTCTTCGTGCTGCGGGACCGTGGTCGTCTGCCCGCCGCCATCGCGGGCGGGCTTCCGCCCGCCTGGCGCGCGGATGCGGCGAATGTACTGGCCATCCTGTCGCGCGTCGGCGGACGGTGGGTGCGCGGCCAGCTGCTGCTGGGCGTCGCCATCTTCGCGGCGACGGTCGTGGGGCTTACCGCCCTGAACCTGGCCGGCTTCCACGAGTTCGGCGCGTCCACCCTGGTGCTGGCGCTGATCGCCGGCAGTCTCGAGTGGTTCCCGATCATCGGCCCGATCGTGGCCGCCATCCCCGCCATCCTGATCGGGCTCAGCATCAGCCCCGCCGCCGCCATCGCGGTCCTGATCCTGTACGTCGCCATCCAGCAGCTCGAGAACAACCTGCTCGTGCCGAAGATCCTGGGCGATGCCGTCGAGCTGCACCCCGCGGTGCTGATCGTGGCCCTCGTCGCCGGCGGGGCCCTGTTCGGGATCGGCGGAGCCATCCTGGCGGCCCCGGTTGTCGCCGCCGGTCGTGATCTGTACCGCTACACGTTCCGGCGGCTGGCGGGCGAGCCTCCCGAGGCAGCGCTGGAATGGGTCGTAGGAGCTCGCGCCGAGTATCTGGCGATCGAGGAGCCCACGACCACGAAAGGCTCCTAGAAGGTCGGTTTCCAGGCGTGCATCCGCACCGATTGCAGTATGCCAAGGCCGAACAGGAGCGAGATCATCGACGAGCCGCCGTAGGTGATGAACGGGAGCGGGATGCCCGTCACCGGCATGATCCCGGTCACCATCCCGATGTTGACGGTGATCTGGAACAGCAGCAGGCTGGCGAGCCCCACGGCGACCATCATGCCGAGCGAGTCCTGTGCGCCCCAGCCGATGCGCAGGACGCGCCACACGAGCAGCGCGAAGATGGTGAGCAGGACCAGGCCGCCAACGAAGCCGAGCTCCTCGGCCACGACCGTGAAAATGAAGTCGGTGGACTGCACCGGCAGGTAGCCGAGCTGGTTCTGCCGCCCGGCGGTGAGGCCCTGCCCCAGCCACCCTCCAGAGCCGACCGCGTTCAACGCCTGCACCAGCTGGTAGCAGGCACCCTGCGGGTCGGTGGTCGAATCCAGGAAGCAGAAGAGCCGTTGACGCTGGTACTCCTGCAGCGCGCCGACCGCGACCGGCGCGAGCGCGACCGCGGTCCCGGTCAGGAGGGCCATCCAGCCGATGCTCGCCCCGCTCATGAAGAGCATCCCGAACAGGATGGCGACGAAGACGAGCGCCGTGCCGAGGTCCGGCTGCCGGTAGACGAGCAGCGCGGGGATCGCCATGAGCAGTGCCGCACCGGCGATGGTGCTGAGCCGTCCGATGCGTGCACCGCGCGTTGAAAGGAAGCTGGCCAGCACCACGACCATGAGGACCTTGCCGATCTCGCTGAACTGGAAGTCGAGGCCCCCGAGCGTGATCGACATCTGCGCGCCGAACAGGCTGGTGCCGATCAGCCCCGTCACGATCAACAGGACGAGCACCAGGATGTACGTCGGCGTGGCGAAGGTCTGCAGCCAGTGGTAGTCGATGCTCGCGGCGACGAAGAAGACGGTGAGGCCGATGACGGTCCAGATGAGCGTTCGAACCGTCTGGGAGAGCTCCCCGGGCGCCGCGCTGTTCTCGTAGTTCGCCGAGTACCCGATCACCGCTCCGAAGACGATCAGGAGCAGCACGTACAGGAACAGCTGGAGGTCGAAGGCACGCCACCTCCGACCCCGAAGCGATTCAACAAAGGTTGCGGTTGCTGTGCTCATCAGTTTGCGTCGACCTGGAATTCGCGCCGCAGGTCCTGGTCGAGGTCGAACCACTGCTGCAGGAAATACTTGACCACCTCCAGCGAGACGTTGCCGCGCACGACGGCCGAATAGGTGAACGTGATCACCGCGAGGTCGGCGTCGGTCGCCCCGCCCGCCGACGGCAGGTAGGCGACGAACCAGGAATGGAAGGGGAGCACGCCCTGGCTCGTCGGCGTCCCGAACTCGGCGGTCCCCGTCTTGCCGGATAGCGCGCCGGGCAGGCGCAGATCGCGGATGTTGCCGGCACGCCCGCTGGTGATCACCTCTCGCGCACCGATCCGCATGGTGCGCAGGTTCTCGTCGCTCGCAGCCAGGTGGCGGATGACCTCCGGCGCGTACTCGCGCACGATGGCGCCCTCCCCGTCCGTCTCACCCCGCACGATCATGGGGCGCATCAGGTTTCCGCCGTTTGCCACCGCACAATAGGCGTTGAGCAGCTGCAGGGGCGTGACCGCGATCACGTTCTGGCCGATCCCAGCCTGGGCCAGCTCGCCCGTGAAGACGTCGGCTCGTCCCTGCGACTGCGCCCACTCCCTGCTGATGATGATTCCCGGCGCCTCGCCTGGCAGGTGGATCCCGGTACGTTCCCCGAAGCCGAGCTCCTGCGCCCACCTGCCGAATCGCTCCAGGCCGAGATTGACGGCCATCTGGTAGAAGAAGGTGTCGGAGCTCTTGGCGTAGGCGTCGACGATGCTCAGCGGACCGAACCCGCGACGGTTCCAGTCGAAGAGGCACTGGCCCGCGGGCGCGCCGGGAATCTGGTAGCAGGCATAGGTCGGCCAAAGCCTGGAAACGGTGGTGACCTCCTCCTGCAGGGCGGCCAGGCCGGTCACCAGCTTGAATGTCGACCCTGGCGGATAGATATCGGCAATCGCGTGGTTGCGCAGCGGCTTCGTGGGATCCGCGAGGTATCCCGCGTAGTCATCCGAGGAGATGCCCGTCGCGAACTTGTTGTTGTCATACGTCGGCAGCGAGACCATCGCCAGGATCTCGCCGGTCTGTGGGTTCATGACGATGGTCACGCCCTGGGCGAGCCCGGCGGCGGCGAGGCCCCACGCCAGCGACTCGGTCGCGATGCGCTGCATGCGGGCGTCGATGGTCAGCATCAGGTTCGTGCCGGGAATCGGATCCGCCAGTCGCTCAAGCACCTTGATCGGTCGGCCCGTCGCATCCCGTTCGAGCAGGTCTCGCCCATAGGTGCCCCGGAGCTCGACCTCGAACCCCGATTCCACGCCGTCGCGGCCGATGGAATCGTCTCGGAGGTACCCCTCGCCGATCAGCTCCTCGAGCTCTCCCCTCGAAACGGGGGCCAGGTAGCCGAGTAGAGGCGACAGCAGGGCGCCGTCCAGCTCGCCGTCCTCGTTGAGGTACGTGCGCACGGCGTCTGCGCCGACCTCGATCCCCGGCAGCCTGTCCCGCTGTTCACCGAGCAGGAGGGCGCCTTCGCGGCTGATACCCGCGGCCAGCGGCACGAGGTCGAAGGGGGAACCAACGTATGCGGCGAGACGCCTGCGCAGGACCCCTACGTCGACCCCGGCCAACCGCGCCGCGCGAAGCAGGACCCATGTCCTCTCGGCCGCGTCGTCGGGAAGGTCGGCGGGCCGGGCATAGACCGTCCACGAGGGCGTATTGACGGCCACCGGCCGCCCGTCGCGGTCGAAGATGAGGCCGCGTGCCGCCGGCACCGGCATCTCGACCGTGCGCGCCGCCACCGCCCGGGCGGCGTACTGCGCTCCCTCCACGACCTGCAGTTGGAAGAGGCGCGCGGCCAGGATCCCGAACAGGATGACGGCGACCAGCGACACCGCCACGAAGCGCGCCCTCGACGCAGGCGGCTGTCGTCCGCCCTCGTTCAGATCAGCCATCGCGTCCTCACCACGCGGCCGTCTCTTCCGGCGCGATGCGTGCCGCGAGGAGTCGCGCGGGCACGATGAGCAGCCCCGCGATGCTGGCGTTCAGGAGGGCGGCGGTCAGGATGCGCTGCACGGGGATGCCTCCCGCCAGGGAAGAGTCGACCAGCCGCAGAATCCCGAGGCTCACCCCGTCGACGAGGATCGACCCGAGCAGGACCGCGAGCACCGGGTAGGCCCAGGCGAGGCGTCCGAAGAGGTGATTGCCGCCAGCAACGCCGGCCGCCACGAGCAAGAGAGCGAGCGGGACGCTGCCGAGTGGATCCCGCCCGAGGAGATTCGCCGTCAGGCCGGCCACGAACGCCCACACGACGCCCGGACCGAACCCGACGAACGTCGTCACCAGGACGACCGCAATGAGCACGATGTTGGGATGCACGTCGGCGACAGTGAGAACGGGAGCCAGTGCCGCATGCAGGATGCCGATGAGGACCGCGAGGAGGACGCCGATGTAGCTGATCTGCTTCCCTCGACCGACTCGACGACGGGATTGCGGTGGCGGCGGGCGGGTGCGTCGAGTATACCGGCGGCGGCCTCCCAGAGGTCGGCCCATGAATGCATGTTTCACGTGAAACAGGGCGCTCGATAACGCCGTGATAACCGGTCGGTAAGGGCCTCGACTGGTAGAATGTGGATACCCACTTGAACTCGCAGCGGAGTGCCTGTGATCAGGGTCACCGCCTGTACAAACCAGAAGGGCGGCGTCGGCAAGACCACGACCGTCGTGAACCTGGCGGCGTACCTCGCACTCTCCGGAACCTCGACGCTGGTCATCGATCTCGATCCGCAGGGGAACGCGACGAGTGGGCTGGGAATCGACCGTCGATCGGTCGACCGATCGGTCTACGACGCACTCATCAATCGGGTCCCGCTCGACGAGGTCGTGCTGAGCACGGCGGTGCCTGGTCTGGATATCGTCCCCTCGGCACCGGCACTCTCCGGCGCCGAGGTGGAATTGGTGCCGCTGCCAGCTCGTGAGCGTCGCCTGTCCGCCAGCCTCGGGGACCTCGGCGACCGGTATGAGCGGGTCCTCATCGACTGCCCGCCCTCCCTTGGGCTGCTCACCGTGAATGCGCTCACCGCCGCCGACGGAGTCCTCATTCCGATCCAGACCGAGTACTACGCGCTGGAGGGGCTGAGCCAGCTGGTGCACACGATTCGAATGGTGCGCGAGAGCCTGAATCCGCGATTGGAGATCGATGGCGTGCTGCTGACGATGTATGACGGTCGCACCCGCCTCTCGGTGCAGGTCGCCGCCGAGGTGCGGCGCCACCTGAACGGCACGGTCTATGAGACCGTGGTGCCTCGCAGCGTGCGCCTGAGCGAGGCGCCCAGCCATGGCCTGCCGATTGCGCTCTACGACCCTTCGTCGCGGGGTGGGCTGGCCTACGGCCGCCTGGCGCTTGAGGTCGCTGCGCGTGGCTAAGACCTACGGCCTCGGTCGCGGCCTGGATGCGCTGATCCCACGCGCCGACCCCGGTTCGGGGGTGCAGGAGATCGCCATCGACCGCATCGAGCGCAATCCGCATCAGCCGCGCAGCCATTTCGATGACGCCGAGACGGCTGAGCTGGCGGCCTCGATCGCCACCCACGGCGTCCTGCAGCCGATCCTGGTGGCCGCGACGGCGGATGGCGGGTACGAGCTCATTGCCGGCGAGCGGCGCCTTCGAGCCGCCCGCATCGCGGGGCTCACGCACATTCCCGCCGTAGTCCGCGAGACATCGGGCGGTGACCCGCTCGAGCTCGCCCTGGTGGAGAACGTCCAGCGCGCCGATCTGAACGCGATCGACGAAGCAACGGCCTACCGCGAGCTGATCGATCGGTTCGGCCTGTCGCACGAGGCCGTCGCCCGCCAGATCGGCAAGAGCCGCGTGGCGATCAGCAACGCGCTGCGGCTCCTCGACCTGGCACCCGAGACGCGTCGGGCGATATCGGACGGCAGGATCAGCGAGGGGCATGGTCGGGCACTCGCCGCACTGAGCGTGGCGGAGCTGCAGCGTGCGGCGCTCCAGGTCGTGATCGACCGTCACCTCTCCGTGCGGCAGACCGAGGAGCTGGTGCGCAGGCGACGTGACGGCGGGGCCACGCGGCCGCGACGTGCCCTCTCCGGCGACCTCGCCGACCTCGAAGCCCAGTTGCGAGGCCTGCTCGCCACCAAGGTCGGGATCGTCCGGACCCGGCGGGGTGGCCGGCTCGTGATTGATTTCTACTCCGACGAGGAGCTCGACCGGCTGTACGCCATCATCACGCGCGGCGCCGTCACGGGAACGGCCTCGTACTCCGAGAGCGATGGGCTCCGGGAGGGTGGCTCGTGAGCGCGCAGCCGGAGCGTCGCCCGCGACGCAGCAAGGCCGTATCGGACTACACGGCCGAGAACATCCAGGTCCTGGAGGGCCTGAGCGCTGTTCGCAAGCGCCCCGGCATGTACATTGGCTCGACCGACGCGCGCGGACTGCACCAGCTCGTCTGGGAGGTCGTCGACAACAGCATCGACGAGGCGATGGCCAACGTCGCCACGCGCATCGACGTGACGCTCCACAAGGACGGCAGGGTCGAGGTCGTCGACGACGGGCGCGGCATCCCGGTCGGCAAGCATCGGTCCGGCAAGGATGCGCTCGAGGTGGTGCACACCGTCCTTCACGCCGGCGGCAAGTTCGGCGGTGGGGGCTACAAGGTATCGGGTGGGCTGCACGGTGTGGGCGTGAGCGTTGTGAATGCCCTCTCGGTCCTCATGCGGGTCGAGGTCCTGCGCGACGGAAAGCGCTGGACCCAGGAGTACAGCCGCGGCAAGCCGACCGGTCCTGTTCGCCAGCAGGGCGGGGCGACGGAGGCCAACCGCGGCCTGACCTCGGCGAAGGAGCGGCGCCACGGCACACGCACCTTCTTCCAGGCCGACCCGGAGATCTTCGAGGAGCTCGACTTCAGCTGGGACTTGATCGTCACGCGGCTCCGTGAGTCCGCCTACCTCAACAAGGGTCTCTGGATCTGCCTGCGAGACGAGCGCGTCGACCGCGAGAAGAACTTCTACTTTGAGGGCGGTGTCACAAGCTTCGTCCGTCACCTGAACCGCCGTCGCGACGTCCTGAACCAGCGGCCGATTCACGTCGAGCGCATGGTCGACACGACGAGCGTCGAGGTCGCGCTCCAGTACAACGACGGGTTCGCGGAGAACGTGCTCGCCTTCGCCAACAACATCCACACCGTCGATGGCGGAACGCATGTCACCGGGTTCCGCGCCGCGCTCACCTCGTCATTGAACGACTGGGCAAAGAAGGCGGGCATCCTCTCCGAGAAGGAAGCGAACCTGAGCGGCGACGACGTGCGCGAGGGACTGACCGCGGTCATCAGCGTCAAGCTGACCGACCCCCAATTCGAGGGCCAGACGAAGGCGAAGCTCGGAAACGCCGACGTCAAGGGCGCCGTACAGGCGGCGGTGACCGACGGGATCATCCAGCATCTGGAGGAGAACCCGGCCGACGGCCGCCGCATCATCGAGAAGTCGGTGACCGCGGCGCGTGCTCGCGAGGCAGCGCGCAAGGCGCGCGACCTGGTCATTCGCAAGGGGGCGCTCGACGGCATGGCGCTTCCGGGCAAGCTGGCCGACTGCCAGGAGCGCGACCCCGCACGCAGCGAGCTCTACATCGTCGAGGGCGACTCGGCAGGTGGCTCGGCGAAGCAGGGCCGCGATCGCAA
>CAZDAV010000008.1:15148-17726 GCA_964503725.1 uncultured Steroidobacteraceae bacterium | reverse complement strand
TGGTCGGGATGGTGTCGACCGATGAGGGGTGCGCCAGCGTCTGCATCTCGTTGACAAGCGCGGCAGCGGTGTACTGCACGATCATCAGCCCGCTCTGGATCCCCGGCGCCTCGGACAGGAAGGCCGGCAGGCCTGATAGGTGGGCATCCACCAGCCGCGCGGTGCGCCGTTCGGAGACGGAGGCCAGCTCGGCGAGGGCGATCTTGGCGTAGTCGATGGCCAGCGCCACCGGCTCGCCGTGGAAGTTGCCCCCCGAGATCACGCGGCCGTCCGCGAAGACGAGCGGGTTGTCGGTCGCCGCATTGATCTCGACCGCGAGCACTCGCCCGAGCTGGTCGAGTGCGTCGCGCACGGCGCCGTGGACCTGCGGCATGCATCGCAGCGAGTAGGGATCCTGGAGCCGATGCGGGCTGGCGGCGTGCGACGCGCCGATCTGACTCCCCACCAGCAGCGCTCGCAGGTGCGCGGCGGCTGCCACCTGGCCGGGATGCGGTCGGGCGCCGATGAGCGCCTCGTCGAATGCGGCGCCGGTCCCCTCCATGGCCTCCAGGCTCATGGCCCCGATGACGTCGGCGGACATCGCCAGGCGCTCGCCGTCGTGGTGGACGAGCGCGGCGATGCCGGCCATGAGCTGCGTGCCGTTGAGCAGGGCGAGGCCTTCCTTGGCGCCCAGCTCGATCGGCGAGAGGCCGGCAGCGCTCAGCGCATCGGCCCCGGACATCGGGCCCGTGGGAGTGTCAGCCTCGCCCTCGCCGATCATCACCGCCGCCAGGTGCGCGAGGGGCGCCAGGTCTCCGCTCGCGCCGACGCTGCCTCGAGAGGGGATCACGGGGTGGACCGACTCGTTGAGCATCGCGCACAGCAGCTCGGCCAGGGCAGGCCGCACGCCGGAGAGGCCGACCGCCAGGGCGTTGGCACGCAGCACAAGCATCGCGCGCACGACGTCGGCGGGGAGTGGATCGCCCACCCCTGCGGTATGGGAACGGACCAGGTTGCGCTGCAGCTCGGCGACCTGCTCCGGCTCGATCCGCACATTCGCGAGGTCACCGAAGCCGGTGGTCACGCCGTAGACCGTCTCGCCCTGCGCGACGAGCCGCTCGATCACGGCGCGCGAAGCCCGCATCCGCTCCGCGGCGTCGGCGTCAAGGGCCACCTGGCGGCCACTTCGGGCCACTGCGGCGATGTCGGCGACGGTAAGGTCACGGCCGGTCAGGAGCAGCGGCGAGGTTGGCGCGGGGAGCGTGCGGCGGCTCCTTTCAGTGGCGTCGCGGGGCCGGTCTGAACCTCCGGGAGGGCCGGGGGCCGTCCCTATACTACGCAGCGTGCGACGAGTCCCGGACCCCCCGAGCCGCCCGAGTGCGGCCGCGGATGCCCCGGACCGGGGCGGCAGCGCGGTCCCCAGCCCCGCATTCGCCTTCCTGCTGAGCCTGATCACCGTTCCGAGCCTCTTCTGGCTCGTCACGTTCAAGCGCATCACTGATCACACCGTCCCAGAGGAGTGGCTGATGGGCACGGTCGTGTCGCCCACCCAGGCCTGGGTCGCGCAGAACGCTCCGCCTCTCGACGCGCTCCTGATCGGGGTCAGCGGCCTCGGGTCGGGCTGGTTCGTGGCGCTCGGCTTCGCTGCCGCCGGGCTGCTTGCCCTGGCGCGGCGTCGGGTCGACCTGGCCCTGCTGCTGGCGGCCGGAACGCTCGCCTTCCCGATCGAATGGGCGCTCAAGTACTTCACGGCCATCCCGGAGATCAGCCCAGCCCAGTTGGGCGATGCGCTCTTCAACGTCAGCAACATCGGCCTGGATGACATTGCCGACTTCCCGGCCGGGCACGCCCTGCGCGCCACCGTCTTCTACGGCCTGGTGGCGTTCTGCTTTGCGCGGGTCGTAACGGACCGCCGGCGCGGCATGACGGCCTATGCCGTGGCGATTGGGCTGATCGCGGCCATCAGCCTGATCCGTCTGTACCTTGGTGCGCATTACCCGATCGACCTGCTCGGCGGCTGGATGGCGGGCGGTGCACTGCTGGCGGTCCTCGTTGCGGTCTACAGCCTGGCGGTCGACGGCCGCGTGCGCGCCTGACCGATGCTCGACTTCATCGATCGGACCGTCATTCCCTTCTTCCTTGGCCTGTACGACGCGATCGGCTACCTGGGTGTGGCCATCGCGATTGCGCTGGAAACCTTCGTCCCGATCATCCCCTCGGAGGTGATCGTGCCGATGGCCGGCTGGAAGGTGAGCCAGTCGGTAGCAGACCCATCCATCCTCGAGCCGCTGACCAACGCGCCGTGGAGCTGGCTGGTCGTGCTGATCATCGCGACCGTCGGGGCGGTGGCGGGTTCGTTGGCCGGATACCTGATCGGTGCCTGGGGCGGTCGACCCTTGCTGGATCGGTGGGGGCGTTACGTCCACATCAAGCCCGAAGACCTCGACCGCGCCGATGCCTGGTTCGCGCGCTACGGCGACCGTGCCGTCTTCTTCGCCCGGCTCGTGCCCCTGCTCCGTGCCCTGATCAACTACCCGGCCGGCGTGGCGCGCATGCCGGTCGGCCGCTTCCTGCTCTTCAGCGCGCTCGGCTCGCTGCC
>CAZDAV010000008.1:9453-15048 GCA_964503725.1 uncultured Steroidobacteraceae bacterium | reverse complement strand
CGCATAGGTCGGTTGCGCTTCAATTCATTCAGTGCCACGCTAGGTGCAACTGAATGATTCATCGCCTTCGGGGCGGGGTGAAAGTCCCCACCGGCGGTCGGCTCGCTGAGGCGAGCCAGCCCGCGAACCCCATCGGGCCCGGACGCCGAGGAGCGGCGGTCGGGGCAAACCTGGCGGGGCCGACCTGATCCGGCGAGCGCGACGCTCGCAGGCAGACAGGGCCGACGGTCACAGTCCGGATGGGAGAAGGCGACCGCGAGGCGTTCTCCGACGCATCGACAGACCGATGGCGCGCGTCTGCGCGCCTGAGGGAGTCGAGCCAGGAGTTCCGTTCCGCGGCCGAAGCCCCGCGCGCGATGCCAGGCCAGGCGCAGCGGGAGCGGACGATGACCATCGAGGCGGCGACACGCAGCAGCCGGGCGACGATGCCCGCAGCGCTGCCCGTGCGACTCGAGGCCGTCAGTGTTTCGTTCTCTTCTGCCACCGGTCCGCTGGTCGCCCTGCGTGACCTGACGCTCGACATCCCGGCCGGTAGCCTGACCGTGATCATCGGGCCGAACGGGTGTGGCAAGAGCACCTTGCTACGGGTCATTGCCGGCCTTGTCCGACCAACGAGCGGCGCGGTTGGGATCGGGGATGGAGGCGTGCCGAAGGCCGGCGACGGCCGGGTCGGCCTCGCCTTCCAGCAGCCGCGCCTCGTGCCGTGGCTCTCGACCTTGGACAACGTGGCGCTGCCCCTGGCGCTGGGCGGCGCGCCGATCGCCGAGCGCAGGGCCCGGGCGTACGAGGCACTTGAGCGGGTCGGTCTGGCCGATGTTGCGGGATTGCGACCCTCCCAGCTCTCCGGCGGGATGGCCCAGCGGGCGGGTCTGGCGCGGGCCCTGATCACCGACCCGCCGGTGCTGCTGCTCGATGAGCCCTTCAGCGCGCTCGACGCGCTGACGCGGGAGGGATTCGACGGCGAGCTCGAGCGCCTCTGGATGGATCGGCCGCGAACCGTGGTGCTGGTCACCCACTCGGTCGACGAGGCGGTCCGGATGGCCGACCGGATCGTGGTGATGACCTCCCGGCCGGGCAGCGTTGCGCAAGTCATCCTGGTCGAAGTGCCGCGACCCCGTCCACCGGCACTGACCGGTGACCCAGGCGCCGTCGCGATTGATGCGGCCGTACGCGCAGCCCTGGCGGGAGTGCACCCGGCGGAACTGACTCCATGGGTCGACCGATGAAGCGGCTCGCCGCAACCCTCCTCTCGCTGGCCGCGTTCCTGGTGGCCTGGAAGCTGCTCACCATCGTGATGGGCGCGCCCGAGTACATCCTGCCTTCGCCCGAAGTGGTCGCGGCGCGGGCCCTGCGGGCCATCGGCTCCGGGATCCTGTGGGAGCACACCGCCGTCACCATCTCCGAGATCCTGCTCGGCTTTGCGGTCGGGGCAATCGGGGCGGCCGGGGTCGGCATTGCGCTGGGCAAGAGCCTCGTCGTGGAGCGGGTGCTCTCGCCCTACATCGTGGCCGCCCAGTCGGTGCCCATCCTCGCCCTTGCCCCCCTCCTCGACATCTGGTTCGGCGGCGGCCTGCTGGCCCGTGTCCTGATCTGCGCCCTGATCGTCTTCTTCCCGATCGTCATCGCCACCATGGTCGGCATCCGCTCCGCCGACCCGCTCCTGGTCGAGATGTTCCGCTCCCTCGGCGCCACTCCCGGTCAGCTGACCGGGCGCCTGGAGATCCCATCGGCCCTGCCGGTCATCTTCGGAGGCCTGCGCGTGGGGGTCACGCTGGCCGTCATCGGTGCCGTCGTCGCCGAATGGGCGGGGGCCAGCAGCGGCCTGGGCGTCCTCATCAACATCGCCGACCAGGGCCTCTTCGACACCCCGCTCATGTTCGTCGCCCTCGCCACGCTGGCGGTCATCGGCATCACCCTGCATGGGCTGGTGGTCATGGCCGAGCGTCGATTGGTCGTACCCACCTGAAGACTGGAGGACCGATGTCTCCGCGCCGCCTCGTCCTGCCGTTGATCGCCCTTTTCGTGGCTGGGTGCTCACAGACGGCATCGCCCACGCCGTCCTCATCGGCGTCGCCGGAAGGGTCGACCGTCGCGCTGCGTCCGGTGACGCTGCTGCTCGGCTTCCGTCCCGACGTCCAGTTCGCGCCGTTCTACCTGGCGCAGCAGGCCGGCTACTACGCCGATGTGGGGCTGGAGGTGACAATCGAGTTCAAGGACGGGCCCGATGTCCTGCGCCTGGTGGCCGACGGCCAGGCCGAGTTCGGCGTCGCCGATGCCACCGACGTCATGATCAGCCGCACGGCCGGCATCCCGGTGAAGTACATCTCGACCCTGTATGCCCGCTTCCCGGTTGCGCTCATCGGCGCTCCGGAGGTCATTCCCTCGCTTCCGTCCGAGCTGGTCGGTCTGCGCATCGGGACGCCCGGGCGTTTCGGGTCCTCGTGGCATGCGCTGCTGGCGCTGCTCGACGCCGACGGCCTGACCGCGGACGACATCACGATTCGTGAGTACCCGCAGTTCAACCAGGTGGAGGGCCTGCTGAACGGCGACGTCGACCTGATCACCGGGTTCCGCAACAACGAGCCGCTGCGGCTGGAGGCGCAGGGCATGCCGGTGGAGCTCATGACCATCGACGAGATCGCGCCGCTGCCCGGCCCGGGTCTGATCACGAGTGACGAGTTGCTGGCATCCGATGCCGACCTCGCGTCCGACTTTGCCTTCGCGACCCTGGAGGCCCAGCGGGCGATCGCCGCCGATCCACAGGTCGGACTGGAGGCTGCGATCGCGGCTGTGCCGGCGATCGGCGAGGATCGCGACACGGCGCTCGCCGTGCTGGAGGCCACCGTCGAGCTATGGGGTGCGGCGGGGGCGGAGCCGATTGACCTGGAGATCTGGCGGCGCGGCTATGACGCGCTGGAGCGGCTTGGCTTCATCGACGGCTCGGTGCCGCTTGAGGAGATGACCAGCGACGTGATCATCCGGACGCTCTAGGGGTCAGCGTTCGGGGTGGTCGGCACCGAGCTGAGGTCGGGCAGGGCGTATCGGTCCAGCGCGGGCTCGTCATGCAGCTCGGCCCGCTCGGCGGCGTCCACCGTCTGCTGCAGCAGCATCATGGTGGTGACCGGACCGACCCCACCGGGGACCGGCGTGATGGCCGTGACCACCGGCCGCACCGCAGCGAAATCGACGTCGCCCCTGATCCCTTCCGGCGTGACGTTGATGCCGCAGTCGATCACCACCGCTGAGCGGTTGACCATGTCGGCGCGCAGCAGGCCCGGCGTGCCGGCGGCCACGACCAGGATCTCGGCGCGGCGCGTCTCGCGGGCCAGGTTGCGCGTGCGCCGATGGCAGACCACGACGGTGGCGTCGGCCGCCAGCAGCAGGGCGGCGGCGGGGCGCCCGACGACGGCCGAGCGGCCGATCACCACCGCGCGCCGACCGGCGATCGGGATCTCGTAGGTGCGCAGGATCGCCATCACCGCCAGTGCGGTGGCCGGCACGAAGGTCCGCTCGCCACGCGCGATGCGCCCGGCGTTGAGCGGCGTGGCGCCGTCCACGTCCTTATCCGGGTCGATGAGCGCCACCACCGCGTTGGCGTCGAGGTGCGCGGGGATCGGCTGCGCCACCACGATGCCGGCGATGCTCGGGTCACGGTTCAGGGCGCCGATACGCGCCGCCAGGTCTGACAGCGCCACGCCCTCGGGTGGCGCGATCTCGAAGGCATCCACGCCGACGCTGCGCGCCGCGCGCCAGACGCTGGCCGCATAGACGGCCGAGGGTCCGCGTGCGTCCAGGCGCACGATCGCAAGGCGGGGCGTCGCGCCGGTGCGCTCGTGCAGGTCCGCGATCCGGTCCGACAGGTCGCGCCACAGGCGGGAGGCGACAGTCCGGCCGTCGAGGAGGCGGGCGCTCACGAGGGTTCCATCCGTGCGTCGACGGCGGCCATGGCGGCGCGCTCCCCATCCGCGGCCAGCGACTCGAGGCGCGCTACCTCGGTCGGGGAGGAGTGGCGCAGCGGCTCGTCGGCAGCCAGGTAGGGGAGGTTGATACGGACGTTCAGCAGGGCGCCCCGAAGCGCGGCCGCGGCGAGCTGGGCGGCGACGCCGGCATCGCTGACCGCGTTCGGGTTTCCGATCGGCGCGATCCGCTGTGCCAGGTCGAGCACCTCGGCGGCGACCGTCGCCGTGCGGAGCGGTACCCGGGCGGCGTCGACCATCGCCGTGCGCAGCATCGATGCGCGCGCCTCGCGATCGGGCTCCGAGTCCTTCGGCATGCGTCGCGCGTGCACGACGGCCTCGTACGCGGTCGCGTCCTGCTCGGCCAGCTCGAGCAGCTCGGCCTGCCAGTCGCGTGCGGCGGCTCGGATCTCCTGGAGGCTGGCTTCGTGCTCCGCGTAGTCCGGTCGGCCTATGGTCAGCTCGGCCACCATTGCTACCAGGGCTGCGCCCATGGCACCCGCCAGCGCGGACGCGCTGCCGCCGCCGGGGACAGGGTCGCTGCTCGCCAGGCGCTCGAGTAGGGCGTGGACGGAGGAGTCGGTGAGTCGGGTCGAATCGCCCATCGGCGAATGCCTCGTGCCATGTTCGGGGCCGCGCTCGCGGCTCGCTGAGGAGCCTCGGAGCCGATTGTACGGGCTAGACTCGACGCCGCATGAAGGAGGCCGGCTGGCGCATCGCGCTGATCACCACCGTTCCGCCGGTCGCCGGCGCGCTCGTCCCCTTCCTGCAACAGCTCGGGCACGACCCGGTGGCGGTCATCAGCGCGCGTCGCCGGCAGCCGGCGCCCGCGGGACGCCAACCGATGGGCGACGAGACGGCACCCGCCGGCGTCGACGTGCTCCTCGCGCGGGACAAGTGGTCGGTGGAGCCGCTCCTGCGTGCCTGCCGTCCCGACCTCGCCCTGTGCTGGGGCTTTCCGTGGCGCATCCCGCAGTCGGCGCTCGACGTTGCGCCGCTCGGCTCGGTCAACTGTCATCCGGCGCTCCTGCCACGCCATCGCGGTCCGATCCCGCTGGCATGGGCCTTCCGCGACGGCGATCGACAGTTCGGCGTGACCTGGCATCGCATGGACGCGGACCTCGACACGGGAGCGATCCTGGCCCAGGCGCCGGTGCCGATGCTCGACGACGATCACGGCATCGACGTCGTCGGGCCGAGGATGGGCGCCGTGGCGCTCGGGCTGCTGCCGCAGGTCTTTGCGCGCATCGCAGCCGGCGATCCGGGCGACCCGCAGCCGACCGAGGGTGTCACCTGGGCCGGGCATTTCGGCGAGGACTACGCCACGGTCGACTGGTCGCAGTCCGCGCGCAGCATCCATGACCAGGTGCGCGCCTGGGCCTTCACCTTCGACCTGTCACCCGTCGTCGGCCCGATCGCGGAGCTCGACGGCCGCCGCGTTCGGCTGGTGCGAACCAGTCTGATCGATCCGGGAGAAGGTGCCACCCGGGTGGAGGCCGGCGACGGCCCGCTGTGGGTGGTCGAGTCCCAGCCGCTCGACTGACCCTCAGGCGGCCTCGTCGAGCGCGTCCACGTACCAGCGCCGCCGGCGCCCGTCGTAGATCAGGGAAGCCTGGCCGCCGTCGGTCTCGACCAGGTA
>CAZDAV010000008.1:0-9353 GCA_964503725.1 uncultured Steroidobacteraceae bacterium | reverse complement strand
GCCGGCGCCCGTCGTAGATCAGGGAAGCCTGGCCGCCGTCGGTCTCGACCAGGTAGGTGATGCGCGGGCCTCGGTCGGCGGGGTAGGCGGCGGTCTCGTCGCGCACCGCGTCGAGCGCCGTGACGGTGAGTTGTCGGCCGGCGACGCGGACCGCTGCGGGTCGTCCGCGCCGGCGATCCCAGCGGACATGCGCCTCGGTCGGGGTGATCTTGGTGAGTGCCATCGGTTTCAGGACTCCTTCACACGCCGGTCCCGGCACAGAACAGGCGTTCTAATATGAGGCAGTATACGAACGGCTGTTCTAACTTGTCAACCGTGTCGTGGCGGAGGACCATGCGCCCGTGCGTGGCCTGGTATTCGGGACAATCGTGTGCGCCGCTTCGTGGCTGTTGTTCGCGGAGGGTGCGGGCAATGTCGGACTGCAGCGCGCCGTGTCGCGAGGGCCCGCGCTCTTGCTCTGGGAGCACCCGATGGCCGTGCCGCTTCTATTGGGTACCGCGTTTCTGGTGAGCTATTCCCTGGTCCGATGGCTTCTGCCGCGTGTGACTGCTATCCACGCGGCGGCCTGGGTGCTTGCCGGTGATCTGTTCGGAAGCATCGTGCTCGCCCCTGTTCTCGTCGGCGAGCTCGAGCCGGTCAATGCGCCGATCGTATTCGTGACGATCAGCTTCTTCGGATTGCAGATCGCGGCGGCAGCGTCCGGTGCCTGGCTCGCAACGCGCATCCGCACGTCAGCGACCACTATCTGAGGGCTACCGCGGCTCGTCGTTGGAGGGAACCTCCGGCTTCTCGCCGAAGTCGAAGCGGCGCCGGTCGCGGTGCCCGATCAGCCGGGCGCGGGTGATCGCCTTGTCGCCGAATCGCTCGCGCACCGCGTCGATCGAGCGGGTGATGCGATCGGTCTTGTCCGGGGCGTCGAAGAGCGTCAGCTGCTGGGCATCGGTCAGGTTGATGGCGGTCAGCCCGATCAGCCGCACGGCCCGGCCCGCGACCAGGGTCTTGCGCAGCAGTGCCACGCCGGCGGCATAGATCGGCTCCGACTCGCGGGTCTGGCGGGGAACCGGGATCTGCCGAGTCAGGGTCTCGAAGCCCTCGTAGCGGAGCTTGAGCTGGACCGCCCCGGCCGCCATGTGATGATTTCGGAGCCGGCTGGCGACCGACTCGGCCAGGTCGAGGAGGGTAGCTTCCAGTCGGGTAACATCGAACACGTCCCGATCGAAGGTCAGCTCATGACCGATCGACTTCGGGGCCTGGCTCGGGACCACCGGGGATGGATCGATCCCGCGTGCCCGCGCCGCCAGGTCGGCACCGTGGCTGCCGAATCGACGGCGCAGCGTGCCGTCGGCCAAAGCCGCCAGCTGCCCGATGGTCGTGACGCCGTACTCGGCCAGCGCCTGGCGCGACTGCGGGCCCACGCCCCACAGCCGGCTGACCGGCAGCGGCGCCAGGAAGGCGGCCTCCTCGCCGGGCGGCACGACCACCAGGGCATCCGGCTTGCGAAGGTCCGATGCGACCTTGGCGCACAGCTTGTTGCTCGCCACGCCGACGCTGACCACCAGGCCGACCTCGTCGACGACTCGCTGCTTGATGCCTCGTGCGATCGCCTCGCCGTCCCCGAACGCGGCGCGGCTCGCGGTCACGTCCAGGAAGGCCTCGTCCAGGCTGATCGGCTCGACCAGGGGCGTGTACGACGCGAAGATCCGCATCACGTCCCGCGACAGGTCGCGATATCGATCGGGGCGGCCGGGCAGGAAGACTCCCGTCGGGCAGAGGCTGGCGGCGGTGCGCAGCGGCATGGCGGAGTGGACGCCGAATTTCCGCGCTTCGTACGAGGCAGCGCTCACCACGCCGCGGGTACCGCGGTCGCCGCCGACGATCACCGGCTTTCCGCGAAGCGAGGGATCGTCGAGCACCTCGACGCTGGCGTAGAAGGCATCCAGGTCGGCGTGCAGGATGGTGCGCATCGGTCCAGGGGAGCGTACGGCGCCGGCCGGTGAGGCCGCCATCGGTCAATCCGTCAGGTCAGCTTGCGAATGACCCCGACCACCTTGCCCTGGATCTGGACATCGGACGCGTAGATCGGCTCCATCTCGGCGTTCGCCGGCTGGAGGCGGATGCGGTCCTTCTCGCGGTAGAAGCGCTTGAGGGTGACGCCGTTGTCCTCGAGCAGCGCCACCACGATGTCGCCGTCGACGGCCGTCGCCTGTGGCTGGACGACGACATAGTCGCCGTCGTCGATGAGCGCATCGATCATGGACTTGCCCCGAACACGGAGGACGTAGGAGTCGTCGCGGGCCTGGAGCGAGCGCGGCACCTCCAGGGTCTCGGCACCCTCGGCATAGGCTTCGATCGGCTGGCCGGCGGCAATCTCGCCGATGACCGGCAGCGCGAGATAATCGCGTTCGACCGGCATGCGGAAGGGAGTGACCCTGCCACGCTCGCCTCGCTGAGGCGGAGCCGGACGGCGCCCCGGAAGGCCAAGCTCGGCCTCGCCGCGGACGGTGAGGCGCACTGCACGCGACGAGCGGGAGCCGCGCTCGAGCAGGCCGTCGCGCTCCAGCGCGATCAGGTGGTGATGCACGGCCGACGGCGAGGCAAGGCCGACCGCCTCGGCGATCTCCCGCACGCTGGGCGGGTAGCCGCGCTCCGCAACGGTGCGGGCGATGCAATCGAGGATCTTCCTGCGGCGTTCGGCGTCATGCCTGGTCAACGGCGACTCCTTGTCTGGGCGCGGTCGTCCCGACCATAGCAGAACAGGCGTTCTAATGTCAATCTACCGCCATCGGCTGCTCTGCTATCATCGCCGCCCACCCCGACTGGAACCGGAGGCCCCCTTGAACCTCTCCGGCCGATGGCGCTCCGTGCGCCTGGCACGCCTGATCTGGAAGCTCCCGATGTACGCCCGCGTGATCTGGGGCCTCGTCCGCGATCCGCGAACCCCGCTGCCGCTCAAGGCGCTGCTGGGTGCCGCGCTCGTCTACCTGGTCGTGCCGATCGACCTCATTCCGGATGCCATCCCGATCCTGGGCCAGGCCGACGACCTGACCGTCCTGATGCTGGTCCTCGACCTGTTCATCGCCAACGCGCCTGAGGAGGTGCGCCGGGACCACATGGAGCGAGCTCGCACCGGCAAGGCGGACCTCGACAGGGATCTGGCCCGCCTGCGATCGATCATGGGCGACCGATACGACCGGGTTCGCGACAGCCTGCCTGAGCTGCTCGAACGCTACGGCGACCTGCGCGACCCACGAGCGGTGAAGGGTCTGCTCTCCCGTCTGCGCGTTTCGAGGATGCGGGATGCGCGCGCCTCGGACGATGCCGATGCGCCGACGCCACCGGTCCTGAGCGCAGGCGAGCCGCACCCAGACGACTGGGAGCTGGAGGTCGCCGGCGCCGATGGACGCGGCGACACGCAGCGCAACTAGCCAACGGAAAAAGGGACCGAATGACAGCATGAAGGTGATCCTCAAGCGCGACGTGCGGGGACTTGGCCACGCCGGGGACGTCAAGGAGGTCAAGGACGGCTACGCCCGCAACTTCCTGCTGCCGACCGCGGCCGCGGCGATCGCCGACGCCGGCGCGCTGAAGAACTGGGAGCGCCACCGCGAGGAGCGCGAGGAGCGCGAGCAGGGCATGAAGACCGACGCCGAGGCCATGGCCGCCAGGCTGCGCGAGCTCAAGCTGGAGGTGGCCGTCAAGGCCGGCGAGAAGAACCGCCTCTTCGGCTCGGTCACCAACCGCGAAATCGCGGAGCTGATCGGCCGGGAGGGGATCGAGGTCGAGCGTCACTCCATCCACCTGCGTGAGCCGATCCGGACGCTCGGCGAATACAAGGTCGATGTGCGACTGATGCCGGGCGTGGACGCGGAGCTGACGGTCAGCGTGGTCGCGCTCCAGGCCTGATCGACCGCGACGCTAAAGCTGTCGCGGCCGGGGCGTGGAATGGGCGCCATGACACGATGGCGCACCGGATCAGACCAGTCCGCAGCGCGTCCACACGATCGGCAGACTTATCCCCCGACCGCCCTGGTCGCATGTGGGAAAGTCACGGATCCGCGCCGGAAAGCGGTCCGGGGCGAGCGGCGGCGAACGTAGTCTGGCCAGACCGCCATGAGCATCGACAAACTCGCGCCCCAGGCCGTCGAAGCCGAGCAGAGCGTCCTCGGATCGATCCTGATCGACCCGGAGGCGATCCTCAAGGTCGCCGAGTTCCTGCACCCCGCTGACTTCTATCGGCAGCAGCATTCCGACATCTACGAGGCGATGCTGGGGCTGCATGGCCAGCGCGAGCCGATCGACCTCGTCACCCTCGGCGACGAACTGGGACGGCGTGATCGACTCGAGCCGATCGGCGGGCCGGCCTACCTGGCCAGCCTCATGAATTCGGTGCCGACGGCCGTCCACGTCGAGCACTACGGCCGCATCGTTGAGCGCAAGGCGGTGCTGCGCAACCTGATCGGCGCCGCCGGCAAGATCGCGGCCGTCGGGTACGAGGAGGCGAACGACGCCGAGGCTGCAATCGATCGTGCGGAGGGGATCCTCTTCGAAATCAGCCAGCGGCGAACGGTTGGTGGCTTCGAGTCGCTGGCCACCCTCCTCGGTCAGGCGTATGACCGGCTCGAGTACCTGCACGAGCATCGGGGTCAGATCCTGGGCATCCCGAGCGGGCTCTCGCAGCTCGATGCGCTGCTCGGTGGCTTCCAGCCCTCGGACCTCATCATCCTGGCGGCGCGGCCGAGCGTCGGGAAGACGAGCCTGGCCCTGAACATCGCCCAGCACGCCGCCGTGCACGAGGGCAAGAAGGTCGGCGTCTTCTCGCTCGAGATGAGCAAGGAGCAGCTGGCGCTGCGCCTCCTCTCAGCGGAGTCGGGGATCAACCCGCGACCCCTGCAGAGCGGCTTCGTCGACGAGACGGACTGGAGCAAGATCGCCCAGGTCATGAACCTGATGCACGCCGCGCCGATGTGGATCGACGACTCTCCGGTGCTGAGCGTTCTGGAGCTGCGCACCAAGGCGCGGCGGCTCGAGGCTGAGCAGCACGGGCTCGACCTGCTGATCGTCGACTACCTGCAGCTGATGCAGGGCAGCTTCTCCGCGAGGGAGCCGAATCGGGTCCAGGAGGTGAGCGAGATCAGCCGAGGCCTGAAGCAGCTGTCACGCGAGCTCAAGGTGCCGGTGATCGCCCTCTCCCAGCTGTCACGTGGTGTCGAACAGCGCGGCAGCGCGGAGCCGCGCCTTTCGGACCTTCGGGAGAGCGGTTGCCTGACGGCCGACACCCGCATCCTGCGTGCCGATACGGGGGCATTGGAATCACTCGGCGAGTTGCTTGCGAGCGGGGAGCGAAACGTCCCGGTCTGGTCGGTGGACGACGACCTGCGGTTGGTGCGACGCACCATGACGCATGTCTTTCCCAGCGGCATGAAGCGGACCTACCGCCTTCGCCTCGCCTCGGGGCGTGAGGTGAAGGCCAGCGGCAACCACCCCTTCCTGACCATGGACGGATGGACCGCGCTGGACGACCTGCCGCTGGGAGCTCGCGTGGCCACGCCGCGACGGGTCGAACCTCCCAGTGCGGTGCACAAGTGGCCGCATCCCGAGATCGTGATGCTCGCGCATCTGATCGGGGACGGGACCGTTGCCTCACGGCAGCCGATTCACTACACAAGCGCGGACGAAGCCAATCTGCGGGCTGTGTCAGAGGCCGCTGCCCATTTTGGAATCACTCCCCGCCGTGTCGAGCAGGGCAACTGGACCCACCTGTACCTGCCATCCCCGCACCGGTTGGCCCGCGGCCGGCACAACCCCATCGCCGAGTGGCTGACAGGCCTTGGACTCTACGGCCTGCGGGCGCATGAGAAGTTCCTTCCTGCGCCGGTGTTCGCACTGCCGGAGGAGCAGGTCCGCCTCTTCCTGCGCCACCTGTGGGCGACCGATGGATCGGTGACAACCGGGCGCAGCGGTGCGGTGAGGGTGTACTACGCCACCACCAGTCGCCGCCTGGCCGAGGACGTACAGGCCCTGCTCCTGCGAGCCGACCTGCGTGCGAGGTTGCGAACCGTCCCGGCGGCCCGCGGACGCATCGGCTACACCGTGGATATCTCCGGAGTCTCGGATCAGCGGCGGTTCCTTCGGGAGATCGGAGTCCACGGTGCTCGCGGGGAGCAGGTCAGGCTTGCGCTCGCCAGGTTGATCCACGTGGTCTCGAATCCCAATGTCGACACGATCCCGATTGAGGTCTGGCGCTCGGTCCGGCTGGCGATGAGCGGGCGCGGCCTGTCTGAACGTGCACTGCAGGCTGCCGTCGGATCGTCGTATGCGGGCAGTTCGTTCTACGGGCACGCGCCGAGTCGCCCGCGGATGGCGAAGCTGGCAGCCGTGCTGGAGGAGCCTTGGCTGGATGAGGTGGCAACGGGCGACCTTTTCTGGGATCGGGTTGTTGCAATTGAGCCGCTCAGAGAGGAGATGGTCTACGACGCCACCGTGCTCGGGACGCACAATTTCATCGCTGACGGCATCGTGGTGCACAACTCAATCGAGCAGGATGCTGACGTCGTGATCTTCCTGTACCGAGCCGAGGGCGAGGCAAACGCGGAGAGCGACGTGGAGCTGATCAAGGCCAAGGTCGCCAAGCACCGCAACGGGCCGATCGGCGAGGTTCCGCTCCAGTTCCGCAAGACGAACACGCGCTTCTACACCATGGCGGCGCGCGAGACGGAGGCGGTGACCTACTAGCCCGCTACGGCTCTACGGTCACGATCGCCTTCATACCGGCCTCCCAGTGGCCGGGGAGGTGGCAGCCGAGCATGATCTCGCCGGAGGTGTCGAAGTGGTAGCTCACCACCCCGGTACCGTGTGGCGCCAGGAAGATCCCGTAGCCGCCGTGCCCGACCAGCGCCTGGTCGGGTGACGAGACCGCGCGGTGGACGGCGGCGTGGGCCATCTGATCGGCTTCGGTGCCGATGTACAGCTCGTGCGCGATGTCGTTCGGGTTGGTGACCACGAACGCCACGATCTCGCCGGCCTTGACCTGGACCCGGTCGGGGATGAAACGCATCCCCGCCATGGACAGCTCGACGATGCGATCGGTGCCGGCCGGAACGTTGCGCCGGTCGGCCGACGGCGAGCAGGCGACAAGCAGCAGCCCGATCGCCAGCGTCAGCACCCCCCGGACGACGGCTGAGGAACGCACAATTCAACCTTCTGCGGCGGATGGTGATGGCGTACCAGCCCGACGCGGCCGTGTCACGGTGCGAATGGCCCGAATCAAAGGGCACATTCGGTCCCAATGGCCCTTGCATGGGGGCGTCCGCCCTGCCGCAGACGGCCGAATCAAGCATCTAGGCACGCCGGGCGGGCGTGTGTATAGTCGGCCGCGGAAGCATCCGGTCCATTGCTTACCCGAGTCCCGACCGATCCAGCGCGACGTCGCCGATCAGCCCAGGCCCGTGGAACAGCACCGTCCATATCGGGCCGGGCGTTTGACGATGGAGGTCAGGGGTAGGGTGTACGCCGACAAGACCATCACGTGCCGCGATTGCGGCATGGACTTCGTCTTCTCTGCCGGAGAGCAGCAGTTCTACGCCGAGAAGGGACTCGTCAACGAGCCACAGCGCTGTCCGAGCTGCCGGGCGGTCGCCAAGCAGAATCGGGCGCTGGGCATCACCTCGGCCGGCGCATCGGGCCAGCGCGAGATGCACGCCGCGGTCTGCGCCGAATGCGGTGGGCAGGCGCTCGTCCCGTTCCTTCCGCGCAACGATCGTCCGGTCTACTGCAGCAGCTGCTTCGACAAGGTGCGCGCCATGCGGACCTGATCCGCGGCGGATCAGCAGCCATGAAGCGTCGCCCGCGGCGACGCTTCTCACGTTCTGGGGGCAGTAGGATTGCCGCTCTCACCCCGCATCCCGAGGTCAGCCCCTGCCCATGTCCGTGATCGCCGTCGTCGGCGCCCAGTGGGGCGACGAGGGGAAGGGCAGGGTGGTCGACTACCTCGCCGCCGAGGCCGACCTGGTGATCCGCTACGGCGGCGGCAACAACGCCGGCCACACCGTGGTGAACCCGCATGGGCATTTCAAGCTGCACCTCATCCCGTCGGGCATCTTCTACCCGGCGACGCGCAACCTGCTCGGCAACGGCGTGGTCATCCACCCGCCCGCGCTGGTCACCGAGCTGGAATCCCTGCGGGAGGCCGGCTTCGACTGCGCCAACCTGTTCATCAGCGACCGCGCCCATCTGGTGATGCCGTACCACATCCTGCTCGACCAGCTCGAGGAGCGCGAGCGCGGCAATGCCAGGCTCGGCACCACCAGTCGGGGGATCGGTCCGGCCTATGTCGACAAGGTGGCGCGCCGCGGCATTCGGGTGGTCGACCTGATGGAGCCCGATGCGTTCCGCTCGCAGCTTGCGACGGCGCTGCGACGCGTTCGCCGCATGGTGGCGGGCTTCTTCGCCGCGGGTGGCGAGGGGGATAAGATGCGCTCCGCGATCGACGAGGCGACCGACGAGGACCGGATCGCGGTCGACTACCTGGCGGCCGCCGAGCGCCTGCGCCCCCACGTCGTCGACGGGCAGTCGCTGGTCGACGCGGCGCTCGTGGCTGGCGAGCGGATCCTGCTCGAGGGTCAGCTCGGCACGATGCGCGACATCGACTGGGGCACATACCCCTACGTGACCTCCTCGTCGCCGATCCCCGGCGGCGCCTCGATCGGGGCGGGCCTGCCCGCGGTTGCCATCGACCAGGTGATCGGCGTGGCCAAGGCGTATACCACCGCGGTCGGCGCCGGCCCGCTGCCCACCGAGCTGCTCGACGCCGACGGGGACGCGCTCCGCGAGCGGGGCGTCGAGTACGGCACCTCGACCGGTCGTCCGCGAAGATGCGGCTGGTATGACGCGGTGGCGGTTCGATACAGCGTGCGGCTGGCCGGCTATTCGAGCATCGCGCTCACCAAGCTCGACGTGCTGGACGGCTTCGATCCGATCCGGATCTGCGTGGCCTATCGGGACCCGCTGACGGGGAGCGAGCTGACGACGGTGCCGGCCTCGACCTCGCTCTTCGAGCGGCTGGAGCCCATCTACGAAGAGGTCGCCGGATGGAAGGCCGATACAACCGCCTGCCGCGCCTGGGGCGACCTGCCTGCCGCCGCGCGGGCATATGTCGAGCGGCTGGAGGGGCTTGCGGGCGTCCCGATCAGGCACATCTCGGTTGGCCCGGAGCGTGCCCAGATGATTGTCCGCGGAACGGGATAATCTCGCGATGTGACGGCGCTCTTCACTCGGACTGTGCGGGTACTTGTCGGCGCAGCCCTGCTTGTCGCCTGCGCCTCAAGCATCGAGCACCCGCCGCCAGGCGGACCCGC
>CAZDAV010000007.1:0-17952 GCA_964503725.1 uncultured Steroidobacteraceae bacterium | reverse complement strand
AGAGGAGGGCCTGGCTGAAGACCGGGCCTCGCCAGGCTGCCGCGCCGGGGCCGGACGCGACGACCGCGGCGGATTCGCCCAGGAACGCGAGATAGACGGGCACCAGGGCCAGCACGCATGGCGAGACGAAGCTGAGCAGGCCGGCGGCGAAGGCGAGTGCGATGCTGACGTCCATGGCTGGCGCCGATGCTAGCCCGTCAGTGAACGATCAGCGCGGCAGGGCGGCTCACGGCGAGCGGCCCGGCCACGTGGCGCGCAGGTAGTTCACCAGGTCCCACCGGTCATGGTCCGAGAGGGTAATCGAGAAGGCCGGCATCCGCGTCGCCACCGTTCCGGTCGCGATGAGGTACGCCAGCGATCCGTCGCTGCGGTCGGGGACGCTGGTGCGGAGGTCGCCGGGACCCGGAAGCATGCCGGCCGCGGTCAGGCCGTCGCCGATCCCGGTCAGGCCGTGGCAGGCCGCGCAGTTGGCAAGGTACAGGTTGTGCCCGCGGCCGACCGACTCCGGCGTGGCTTCGATCGGGTTGGACTTCGCCGATACACTGGCCGGGGGTGTGTTCGCGGCTTCCGCTGCTGCTCTCGAGGCGACCGCTACGCCGGTGAGGACCGCGGCCACCACGAGCGCCACCCGCAGGGCGAGCGTCGCGGACCCTCTCGACCGGCGCCGTCGCTCGATGGTGGACAGGCCGGCCACGCCCAGCAGCAGCCCCAGCGGCACCGCCCAACCGCCGAAGCCGGCAGGAAGCAAGACCCACAGTGCGCCGAGGGGCCACGGCACCCCGATCCCGGTATCGGGTGGCGGCACGACCGCGGGGGGCAGCAGCTCGCTCACGGGCAGGTCGAAGGCGACCGATTCGTCGCCCAGGCCGATTCGCCGCACCAGGACGTCGAGCGTCCAGTCTCCGACGATCGGGGTGTGGGCCCCGGAGGTCCGCCACAGCCGCGGCTCGGCTCCCTCCTCGAGGTCGACGCGCTGGTCGGGGAGCCCGCTGTCGGCGGGCGCGCCGAAGACGAGGATCACCTTCTGCACGTCCGTGCGGAATTCTCCGCTGGCGGGATCGGTCACCGACACCTGGTATTGCTGCCCACCCGGCGCCGGCAGGTTCACGGCCGCGTGCACGGTGGAGTCCCCGGCGGTTCCATACAGGTGCAGCGTCCCGATCGCCGATCGCGCGAGGATAGGTGCGCGGCCGGCGGCCGGCTGGATGGTGACCAGCGTCGATGCCGCGAGGACGGCGAGCGCCGCAATCGCAAGCTCGAGGCCGATGAGCGGGATGGTTCGCCGGAAGGCGCTGGTGCGGATGAGGAAGAAGTTGGCCGACCCGATCGCCACCGCGATCGAGAACAGCAGCGCCTTCGCGACGAGCGCATTGCCGTAGTCGGTCGCCAGCAGCCCGCGCGACGAGCCGAGCACGAGCGGCGAGTTGGCGATGCCGGTCAACGCCACGATCGGAGCCGCCGCCAACGCCAGGCGCGAATGCCGTCGCAGCGCTGCCCCGAGGGTCGAGGGACCGGTCTCGTGCGCCCTGCGACCGCGGACGTCGAGCAGCAGCAGGCCGGGCAGGCTGCCGACCCACGCGCTGACGCCAAGGAGATGCACCCAGTCGATGGCTGCGAACGGCCAGCCGCCGAACGCTGCCGCATGCCCCGCCAGGCTGCTGCCGGCAAGCGCCACGGCCCCGGCGCCCATGACGGCGAGGAGCATCGGGACCTCCCCCCCGGGCACGGCCGTCCTGCCCCTGCGGCGGGCCTCGTCGAGCACGAAATAGCGGAACGTGGCGATCAGGAAGCCAGCGGCCGCCCCGATCTGGGCCACGCGCATTGCCATCGCGAACGAGGTGGCACCGAACGGGGCGGCGAAGTCGAGCGGAAATGCGCCGGCAGCGTGCCCCGGATGCCCGCCCCCCGGCTCGACGAACGGGCGGGCGGCGAGCGTCAGGTAGGCGGCCAGGGCGCCGAATGCGATTGCACCGACCAGCGCGATCGCTCCCCAGGGAGCCGCCGGGCGCGGGGATTGATCGGCCCCGCGTGCTGCGATGGCGGGTCGCGCAGACACGAGCCAGAACAACGGCAGGCCGAGCAGCACCAGTCCGGCGGCCAGCGCAAGCCATCGGGCCATGATGGTGAGCAGATCGGCCGATGACGAGCTGCTCTGGGTGGGCACCGCCGGTGGTGGCTGCGATCCGGTCGGATCGACCAGGAAGGCCCAGATCCCGGTGCTCACGTGCCCATCCACTGCCGAGGTCACTCGGTAGCTCACGGTGTAGACGCCCGCTTCGAGGGGAGGGACGGTGAGCGCGACTTTGAAGCCGCTTCGGTCTACTTCGATGGCCCCCAGGCCGATGACGGGGCGCTGCAGGTCGTCGAGCAGCTGCACCGATGTCGTCGCAGGGTCGACCGGCTCGGTAAACGTCATGGAGAGCGATTCCGGCGACTCGAGCAGGCTCGAGTTGGCGTTCGGGTTGGAGGACACGAGCTCGGCGTGCGCTGCGGCGACGCCGGGGGTGACGATCGAGAAGGCGCCGCCCAGGAGCAGGGCCAGGGCGAAGGCTCGAACGGAGCGGCTGATCGAGTTGGCCATCAGCACGTCACTGCTCGGCGAAGAACGGGTCGTCACCGTACAGGTCGAGCCATCGGCGGCGCATCTGGCGCACAGTCGCGACCACGCCGATCTCAGGGGTGCCGGGCGGCAGGAGCGAGGTGATGGCGGCCCGCACCGGCTCGCTGCCCTCCATGCCGAGGAGCGCCAGGTAGTCGTGCACGCGCTGCGCGGGCGACTTGCCTTGGGCGCGCGCGCGGACCAGCACATCGGCCTCGTGGAGGAGGGCGCCGTCGTAATCGACCTCGGTCCGCTCCAGCTCCGCCATCAGTGCCGGGACGTGGTCGAGCCGAGGGTCCGAGTAGGCCCAGCGGACGAAGGAGTCCATGACGCCCGGCTGCCGTTCGTGATGCTTCGCGTGGAACGCCTGCAGATACGCCTGGCGCTCGGCCTCCGAGCGCGTGAGTGCGATCTGCGCCACCTGTCGCATCTCAGGCGTCCATCGACGGAGCGATTCGACGAACTGTCGGAGGGTCAGGCTGCCGGCGGGCTGCGGCCGAAAGCGGTGATCGTGGGTCGGCTGCACGGGCCCGTATACTAGCCGTCGCATGCGCCGCCTGACCTCCACGGGCCGGCTGCCGCGCCTCGTGGCGGGCGTCGCGGCCATCATCGTGGCCCTCACCTCGTCGCTGCCCGCCCAGCGCGTCGATGCCGCCGGCCCGCGGCTGCTGTACAACGGCGGGGAGCCGGGGACCCTTGATCCGGCCTTCATCGACAGCGCCGGCGACGTCCAGTTCATGCTCCAGCTCTACGCGGGACTGACGCGGCTGGATGAGGAGGGCCAACCCTACGCCTCACTCGCCGAGGCGTGGACGGTCAGCGACGATGGGCGAACCTACACGTTCCGCGTTCGGTCCGGCCTCACCTTCAGTGACGGAAGCGCGCTCGACGCGACCGATGTCCGGCGGTCGTGGCTGCGCGTCCTCGACCCGGCCACGCAGTCGACCGCACCCGACGTTCTCGGCATCATCGAGGGTGCCTCCGAGCGGCTCGGCGGCGGGTCCGAGGAGGACGTCGGGATCGAGGCGCGCGATGCGCGCACGCTGGTCGTGCAGCTCCGGCACCCGGCGGCCTACTTCACGGCGATCATCGCCACGCCGACCACGTTCGTCGTCCCGCGCGATGCGGGCGGAGCGGACGATGGATGGCAATCGCTGGACTCGTTCGTCGGCTCCGGCCCGTACGTGGCAGAGGGGATGGACGGGACCGATATCGTGCTGCGGGCCAATGAGCGCTACGTGGCCGGCGCCCCTCCGATCGACGAGGTGCGCTGGTCGACAGACCTGCAGGGCGACTCGGTCACCGCCTTCTCCGACGGCACGTCCGACCTGACCGGGGTCGGCTCGAGAGATGCGGGCTGGATCGCCTTCGACCGAGAGCTTGGACCGGCACTCCACCGCTCGGCGGCGCTCGGCGTGCAGTACTTCGGATTCGTCACGACGCGCCCGCCCTTCGACGATGCGAGGGTGCGGCGCGCATTTGCGTTGGCGCTCGATCGGCCCCGGCTCGTCGCCAACGCCGAGGGCAGCTCCGGGACGCCCGCCTCGAGCGTTGTCCCGCCGGCCCTGTGGCCGGAGGGACTGGTCGACAACCAGGAGAGCGACGTCGCCGAGGCTCGTCGGCTGCTGGACGAGGCCGGCTACGAGGATCGATCTCGGCTCGGCGTCATCACCGTCAACGGATCCGGCCTGGGCGTGTCACCGGCTGCCGCCATCTGGGAGCGGGAGCTTGGCGTCCAGGTCGCGTCCGAGTCGATGGAATTCCGTGACTACCTTCACGCGCTTGTCCTCGATCCACCCCAGGTTTTCACCATCAACTGGATCGCCGACTACCCGTCGTCGTACGCCCTCTACAGCCTGCTCCTGCTCCCGGACGCTACCAGCAACTACGGCAACTGGGACGATCCGGAGTTTGTGCGCCTGCTCGAGGTTGCATCGGCCGCCGAGTCCGCCGCGGACCAGGCGGCCGCCTACCGTGCCGTGGATGACCGGGTCGACAGCGAGGCCCCGATCATCCCGTGGTCGTATGGAGCCGGCTGGTGGCTCGTCCGTCCCGGGCTGCGCGGCCTCGGCAACCTGACCACCGGCCTGCTCGACCTGGGCAGGGTGTCATGGGATCAATGAGCCGACGAGCCGCACCGCTGGCGCTGGTGCTTGCCCTGGCCGCGGCCTGGCCGGCGGCGGTCGCCGCCTTCAACGGCTTCGGAGCCATGAGCGCAGCGGCCACGTACGGCGGGGAGATGACATTCAGCGTCCAGCTCCCCGGTGGCCCGCCTGACAAGCTGGAGCTCCTCCTCCGCTTCGGAACGTCGGATGCCACCTTTGTGGCCCTGATCGACGCGGACGCCGTGAGCGCCGAGTATCGCTGGGACACGGCCTCGCGCCAGGTGACGCCCAATACGCCGATCGCCTACCGCTGGCGGGCAACCGAGAACGGGAACGTCACCCTCAGCCCAGAGAAGACGGTGCTGTATGACGATGATCGCCGGGGGCTCGACTGGCACACGGCCCGATTCGGCGATGCCACGGTGCACTGGTACCGCAACGGGGAGGCGCAGGCCCGCCACTTCGGAGACGTCTCGTCGGATGCGGCCGCTTCCGCGGAGGCTGTCCTCGGACACTCCCTGGCCGGCCCGATCGACATCTTCGTGTACGACACTCGCGACGAGTTCTTCGGCGCGCTCGGGCCTGGCGCGCGCGAGTGGACCGGCGCGGCGACCTTCCCCGAGCTGCGCACGATCTTCATGTGGCTCGGTGGTGGCTCGGACAGCTACCTCACGACGACGATCACGCACGAGATCACACACGTCGTCTTCCAGGACGCAACCGTGAACGCCTTCCACGAGCCACCCAGGTGGTTCAACGAGGGCCTCGCCGTCTGGTCCGAGCAGCAATCGGCCGACGAGGAGGCGGCCGCCGTGCGGTCGCAGGTGGCGGGCGGTCTGCTCGCCTTCGACGCCATCAGCGAGTCCTTCCCGATCGACGACCGCGGGGCGCGACTGGCCTATGTCCAGGGCGCGACGATGGTCGACATGATCATCGACGAGTACGGTCGCGACGCCATCGCCGAGATCGCCGGCGCGTGGCGCGACGGAGCCGGCGACGACGAAGCACTGGAGGCCGGTACGGGGGTGTCCGTCGACGAGCTGTATGCCGCGTACTTCGGCTCGTTCGGTGCCGATACCCCCAGCGCCGTCGAGCCGGCGCCAATCCTGCCATCGAACGTGGACAAGCCACCGCAGCCGCGAGCCTCGGGCGACGAGGCGCCGGTGCCAACCCCGACCCCGCGGCCGACCGAGCAGCCGACCCCGACGGCGGGACCTGTCGCCTCGATCTTCGTGGTGATCGTCTTTGTCGCCCTGCTGGCGCTCGCCTGGCTCCTGATCCTCACGCTCACGCGACGTCGGCGAAGAGGACAGCTCCCGTGACGGCGCGTCGCGGCGCCCGCCTTCCCCTGCGACCGCAGTGGGCCGTCAGCATCGCCGGCGCGCTGGCGGTGATCGGCTTCGTCGGCTACGCCCAGTGGAACGGCTCACCCGAGCGTGTTCAGTTCGCTACCTCGGTCCAGCAGGTGCTCGCCCCACGGGTCGTGGAGCTGGAGCAGGAACAGCAGGACCTGCGTGCGCAGATCGCCGTCGCCGAGGCGGAGGTCCTGGAATTCCAGACGGCCTCGACCACCTCGTCATCGGCGCTCGCCGATCTGAACAGGCGCCTGGAAGTGGCGCGTCTTGCCGCCGGGCTGACAGCACTGCGCGGACCGGGCGTGGTGGTCGAGATCGCGGATTCGAAGCGCGTCGTCCCCGATGGTGAGAACCCGACCAACTTCATTGTGCTGGTCGATGACCTGCGCGACATCGTCACCGCCCTGTGGGCGTCGGGCGCGGAGGCGATGTCGATCAACGGCGAGCGGCTGGTTGCCACGTCCTCGATCTACGGCGTGGGCGCATCGGTGCTGGTCAACACGGCGTTCCTGTCACCCCCCTTCCGCATCGAGGCCATCGGATCGGGGGGGCTCATGGAGCGGTTCAACGCCAACCCGGCCTTCCAGGGTCGCGTCGCGCAGCGGATCGACGTCTTCGGGCTCGAGTTCGCCAGCCAGGCGGCGGATCAGCTGGAGCTCGCGGCGTTCGTCGGCAACACGCGGTTCCGATGGGCCGTGCCGAGCGAGGAGGTGCCCTAGGTGCGCGCTCGGCGGGCGCAGCTCTCGATCCTGGCAGTGGCCGTCCTGGTCGGCCTGCTGGCCGTCGGGCAGCTCCGCTCACAGGCGCGTCCGACCGAGATCAGCAGCCTCTCGGCGCAGGAGCTGTCGACGCTGGTCGAGACGCTGGATGCTCGGAATCGGCAGCTGCGTACCGGCCTCGCCGACATCCGCGAGCAGCTGCGGGAGTATCGGCTCTCGGGCTCCGAGGGGGAGAGCGCCCTCCAGGTGGGGCGTGAGGACCTGCGCAGGATCACCGCCTTTGCAGGGCTTGCCGCGGTCGACGGACAGGGGATCCTGATGACGATCGAGGGCAGCTTCGACGCGATTGCGCTCAACGACCTGATCAACGAGCTGCGCAACGCGGGTGCCGAGGCGATCGCCGTGGACGATGTCAGGGTGACAGCTGGGTCGGTCGTGACCCAGGGACACGCCCTGCAGATCGACGGCGTCGACATCGGCCGACGGTTTACGCTGAGCGCAATCGGCTCGCCGGATGGCCTGCTCGGCGCCATGGAACGGCCGGGTGGGATCATCTCGCAGCTGAAGCTGTTCATCCGCGCGACGATCGACATCCGCCAGGTCGAGTCCGTGCGACTGTCCGCGACCGCGCGGTCGCTCGTGCCGACAACCGGCGAGCCTGTGGAATGAGGATCCCATGAAGGAGCTGATCGACCTGGCGCTCGACGCGGCGCAGCGGGCCGGTGCCGGTTATGCCGACATTCGCCTGGTCGAGCGCGACACCCAGTCGCTCACCGTCAAGAACGGAACCATGGCGGAGGCCAGCTCCGATCGCTCCGCCGGCTTCGGGGTGCGGGTGCTGATCGACGGCGCGTGGGGCTTTGCCGGAAGCGCGCGGCTGGAGCGGGACGAGGTCGAGCGGATCACGCGCGAGGCCGTCGCGATCGCCCGGGCCAGCGGCCTGGCCACCCGCGAACCGATTGTCCTGGACGACACGCCGCCGGCGGTTGCCACCTTCCGCACGTCGTTCGTGGAGGACCCATTCGCAGTGCCGCTCGACGAGAAGCTCCGCATTCTGTTCGAGGCCGATGCGGCGATGGCGGCGGTGCCGGGCGTCACCCTGCGCACCGGCAGCATGGAGACGGGACGGGAGCGCAAGACCTTCGCGTCGACAGAGGGTGCCCACATCGAACAGGAGCTGATGGAGGTCGGCGCCGGGATCGAGGCGATGGCCGTCAACGAGAGCGAAGTCCAGCGGCGGTCCTACCCGCAATCGGCTGGCGGCCAGCACGTCACGGGAGGCTTCGAGGCGGTCCGCGAGCTGAAGCTGGCCGATCACGCCCAGGCCATCGCCGAGGAGGCGGTGGCGCTGCTCGACGCCCCGCAGTGCCCGTCCGGCGAGATGACCCTGATCATCGGCTCCTCACAGCTGGCGCTCCAGGTCCACGAATCGTGCGGTCATCCGATCGAGCTGGACAGGGTGCTCGGCATGGAGGCCAGCTTTGCCGGCACGAGCTTCCTGACGGTCGACAAGCTGGATCAGCTGCAGTACGGCAGCGAGCTGGTGAATATAGAGGCCGATGCCACTGCCCCGGGCGGACTCGGCACCTTCGGCTTCGACGACGAGGGGGTGCCTGCCCAGAAGGTCCCGATCGTGAGCGCCGGCCGCCTCGTCGGCTACCTGACCAGCCGCGAGACGGCCCCGATCATCGGTCGCCGGAGCATGGGCAGCAGCCGCGCATCGGGCTGGAACGTCATCCCCCTGATCAGGATGACGAACGTGAACCTGATGCCGGGAGCCGCAGGCACACTCGAGGACCTGATCGCCGACACCTCGGACGGGCTGTTCGTCACCTCCAACCACTCCTGGAGCATCGACGACCGACGGCTCAACTTTCAGTTCGGAACCGAGATCGGCTGGCTCATCAAGAACGGCCGGCTGACGCAGATGGTCAAGAACCCGACCTACACCGGCATCACGCCCCAGTTCTGGGGCAGCTGCGACGCGATCTGCGGGCCGGCCGAATGGAAGCTGTGGGGGCTCCCCAATTGCGGCAAGGGCGAGCCGATGCAGACCCATCGTGTCGGCCACGGGGCCGCGCCGGCGCGCTTCCGAGGGGTCCGGGTGGGGGTGGGCCGATGGTAGGCGATCACGGCTGGGACCGGCCAGCGCTGGAGGGGATCCTGTCCAGCGCGCTCGACCTGGTGATCGACGCCGAGGCGGAGGCGCTCTTCACCGCGCGGGACGCCGCGCTGACCCGATTCGCCAACTCTCGCATCCACCAGAATGTCGCCGAGCACGACGCGACGCTGCGCATGCGACTCGTGCGCGACGGACGAACCGGTGTCGCGACGACCAACCGCCTCGATGCCGCGGGGCTGCGCGAGGTGGTCGACCGCGCATCGGCGACGCTGTCCCTCGCCACCGCGAACCCGGATGGCGCGCCGCTGGCCGCACCACTGCCGTCGGCAGCCGATGCGTCGCTCGGCTACGTGGCTGCCACGGCCCGCGCCGATCCGGAGCAGCGCGCCGCCGGCGCACAGGCGGTGATCGCGGCGGGCGATGCGGCGCACCTCGAGGCGAGTGGCGCGTTTTCTACGGAGACGGCCACGCTGGCGGTGGCAAACACGCGCGGCCTGTGGAATGCTCAGGCTGTCACACAGGCAAAGCTGCTGACGGTGTTGATGGATGGCAAAGGCGGCTCGGGCTATGCCCAGTCGACCGGATCCGACATTCGATCCATCGACCCGGCAGCCGTCGGGGAGGAGGCCGCCGGGAAGGCGCAGCGGAGCGCGGATGCCACCGACCTGGAGCCCGGGGAGTACCCGGTCGTGCTCGAGGAGTACGCCGTCGCCACCGTCCTGGAGTATCTCTCGTGGATGGGGTTTTCCGCACTCGCCCTGGAAGAGGGGCGCACCTTCATGCATCTCGGGCAGCAGATCATGGGGCCGAACGTCACGATCTGGGACGACGGCCTCGACCCGCGCGGCCTGCCGACCGCCATCGATTACGAGGGGGTGCCCAAGCAGCGGGTCGATCTCATCAGCGAGGGCGTGGCGCGGGCCGTCGTGCACGACACCGCGACCGCCACCCGGGCAGGGACGGCGTCGACCGGCCACGGCCTGCCGGCCCCGAACGCCTTCGGGCCGATCGCGTGGAACCTGTTCATGGCGCCCGGCTCGAGCGCCAAGGAGGTGATGGCGTCGGGAATCGAGCGCGGCGTCTGGGTGACCCGATTCCACTACGTGAACGTCGTGCACGCCAAGCGCGGGATCCTGACCGGCATGACCAAGGACGGCACGTTCCTGATCGAGGACGGCAAGATCACGCGCCCCATCCGCAACCTGCGGTTCACCCAGTCGATCCCCGAGGCATTCAGCGCGATCGACGCGATCGGCTCCGAGACGCGCGTCGTGGCGGCCGAGTACTCGGGGATCACCGCGCGCGTCCCCGCGCTGCGCATCGCGCGCTTCGCCTTCACGGGAGCGACCTCCGCCGAGGTCGGAGCCTGAACGTGACCGCCGTCGACCTGCGACTCGGCGACCGGATCCGGCTCCGCAAGGCGCATCCGTGCGGCAGCCGCGAGTGGCAGGTGGCGCGCCTCGGGGCGGATATCGGCCTGGTGTGCACCGGCTGCGGCCACCGGATCCTGATGGACCGCCTCGACGTCGAACGGCGATTCACCGGCCACCTCGACCGCGGCCCGCAGCCGCAGGCCTGAGCGATGGCTCACATCGAGCTGCCGCCGAGCGCCGAGGCCATCGACCTGGCCGGGGCCGGCACGGTTTTCCGCAACCGCGCCTTCGTGCTGCTGTGGACCGCGCAGGTGCTCAGCCAGTTGGGAAGCAACATGGTGCTCGCCGGCCTGATGGCCACCGTCGTGGAGGTGACCGGCTCGAACACGGCCAACGCGGTTCTGATCCTGACCTTCCTGGTGCCGGCGGTTGCGTTCAGCGCCCTGGCCGGCGTGCTCGTCGAGCGCACCGACGCACGCATGATCATGCTCGCCTCCAACGTCCTGCGCGCCGTGGGGATCGTGCTCTTCCTGGTCGTCGGCACCAACGTGGGGCTGATCTTGCTCATCAACCTGCTGGTCTCGACCGTGACCGCGGTCTTCGTGCCGGCGGAGCTGACCGCCATCCCGCGACTGGTCGGCCGCAGGCAGCTGATGGCCGCCAACTCAACCTTCATCTTGACGGTCAATGCCACCTTCGCGATCGGCTTCGGCTTCCTTGGTCCGCTGCTTCTGACGACCGGCGGCGTCGGGGCGGTCTACGTGGTCGTGGCGGTCATGTTCGGCCTCGCCGCGCTCGCGATCGTGCCGCTCCCCAAGATTCCGCCCGAGGTCCACGGCGAGATTGCGGTTCAGGAGGCGGGGCGAGCGCTGCGGTCGGTCTTCGACCAGCTGCGCGAGGGGATCAGCTTCGTGCGCGCCCACCGCGAGATCGCATGGTCGCTGGCATACCTCGGCATCGCCGCCAGCCTGATCGCGGTGATGGGCGCCATCGGACCGGGCTTTGCGACCGACATCCTGCGGCTGCGACCGTCGGACTTCTTCTTCGTGACGGGTCCCGCTGGCATCGGAGCCGTGATCGGGATCCTCTTCCTGAATGCCTATGGCCGTGACTTTCCCCGACGGCTGATGATCGACGGAGCCCTGGTGGCGATGGGTGTGAGCCTCATCGGCCTGGCTCTCGTGAAACCGGTCACCGTGCTGCTGGCTCCCGCCTTCGCACCGATCCAGGCCACCCTGCCCGAGGCGCTCAGCCCGATCGTCTCGCTGATCGCCCTGGTCGTGGCGATCGCGATCACCGCAGGCATCGAATACGCCTTCGTCGCGATTCCAGCGCAGACAGCCCTCCAGGAGGACCTGCCGGTCGAGGTTCGCGGTCGGATCTTCGGGATCCTCAACACGCTCCTGTCGGTCGCGTCCTTCCTGCCGGTGATCATCGCCCCGGTCGCGGCCGACCTGCTGAATATCATCTTGCCCGGGGCCGGGATCCCGGTCGTGATGGGGATCCTGGGCCTCATCATCCTCTGGATCGGCCTCGCGTCCTGGCGCCGCAACGCGGCGGCCGGCCTGCACCGCAACGCCCCGGCGACGGCGCCCGATCCGCCCGGCAGCCAGCCGCCCGATGACGAGTAGGCTCATCGCAGGGGCGATCCTCGTAGCGTCGGCGCTCATCGCCTGGCTGGCGATCGCGATGACCCCGGTGGCCCGGGCACTGCAGGCCACGATCGCCATCTCGCTGGTGTACGTCGGCTACCTGGCGATGCGTGGCTTCCAGGCGATGCGCACCGCCCGTCGCGCGGCCAGCTCCGCCAGCGCCGCCTCGGTCGGGGAGCGGCCGTGGGTCACGCTCGTCGTGGCGGCCCGCAACGAGGCGCCGGTGATCGGGGAGACGGTGGCCCTGCTCGCCGCCCAGCAGTACGACGGTCCGGGCGGGCCGGCCTTCGACGTGCTGGTGGTGGACGACGGATCGAGCGACGGCACGGCTGACGTGGCCCGACGCGCCGGCGCCGAGTACGGAAACCTGGTCCGGGTGGTGCGCCGCGAGCCGGGAGGTGGACCGATCACCAAGGCAGCTGCCCTCGGATATGCGCACCAGTTCGTCCGCGGCGAGGTGATCGGAGTCGTGGACGCCGACGCACAGGTAGCGCCCGACTTCCTGGCGCGGGTAATGGATGCCTGGGGTGACGATCCGGACGCTGCGGCCATCCAGGCCCAGCGCCGCGTCGGCAACCGCGCCAGCGGCTGGCTGGTCGGCGCCCAGGACGAGGAGCTGCTGATGGACATGGCCAGCCAGTGCGGACGGCGGGCCATCGACGGGACCGCCGAGCTGCGAGGGAACGGCATGTTCGTGCGCCGCGATCAGCTCGAACGCATTGGGGGCTGGACCGACACGGCCCTGACCGAGGATCTGGAGCTTTCGACGCGCCTGGTGGCGGCCGGCGAGCAGATCGGCCTTGCGCCGCAGGCGGAGGTGGGGGAGGAGGCGGTGGTCAGCCTGGACGCCCTGTGGCGGCAGCGGATGCGATGGGCGGAGGGCAGCCTGCGCCGGCTGCTCGAGCTTGGTCCCGGGTTCCTGGCCAAGCGGGACGTGCCCCTTGGTCGCAAGCTCGACTTCCTTGCCTTCACCGCCGAGTTCGTGATCCCGCCCATCTTCACCGCGGCCATCCTCGCCAGCCTGGCGACGATTCCGCTGCCGGGCCCGTCCGATTGGACCGTCCCCGCCTCGCTGTTCCTGGGCTACGGGACCGGCACGTTCCTGCTGGCCGTCGCCGGCCTGGCGGCAAAGGGCGTGCGCGGCTGGACGCTGGTTGGCAGGGCGGCCCGCGGATCGCTCTTCCTGTCGCACTGGCTGCTGGTGGTATCGGCGGCGCTGCTGCGGATTGCCGTCGCTCCGCGAACCACGACCTTCGCGCAGACGTCTCGGCTCGGCCGCACCTCGAACCGATGAGCCGCGCGCGGGCGACCCTGGTGCTGACGGGCCAGGTCGTCGTCGCCTTCGATCCTGGTGGCTCGCAGACGGCCGAGGCGGTCGGCATCGCCGATGGCCGGGTGGTGGCGGTCGGGCCGCGCCGCGAGGTACTGGAGGAAATGGCTCCGGGCGGCCGATTGGTCGAGGTCGGCGACTCGGCGATCGTGCCGGGGATCCACGACTTCCACCTGCACCTTGTCGGCATGGCTGCTGCACCACGGACGCTGCGGCTCCAGGACACGCCGACCTTCGAAGCCTTGGTTGCCGCACTGCGCGCCGCGGCCGAGGCGCAACCGGCGGGAGAATGGATTCGTGGTCACGGCTGGAGCGAGGCGGTCATCCGGGCCGGCTCGCTGGAGCGGCTGGAGGAGGCGGTCGGCGAGCGACCGGCGCTGATCTATTCGCATGACTCGCACTCTGCCTGGGCCTCGGCCGCGGCGCGCGCGGCGGCGGGGCTGGTCGCCGCGACGCCCGACCCGGTGGGGGGACGCCTGGAGCGCGGCGCGGACGGAGCCCCGACCGGGGTGCTGCGCGAGGCAGCCACCGACCTGGTCGAGGCGGTCGCCGGTCGCGATCGCGGACCACGGCTCCACGCCGAGCTGGACGAGGTGCTGCGCGAGCTGGCCGGGCTCGGGATCACCGGGGCCACCGATGCCGGTGACACGACCGCCGACAACGGGAGCGGCGAGTACGCCGCGCTGGGAGATCGCGCGTCGCTGCTGCTGGCTGCGCGGTCACTCGTCGACCGGCGGCTGCGCCTTACGGTCAACCTGCCGGCGGCTGCCATCGCCTTCGCCGAGGAGCGGCAGCTGCGCACGGGTGTGGCGCTCCCCGGAACCGACACGATCCGGATCGGCTGGGCAAAGGCGTACGCCGACGGGGCCCTGGGTTCACGCACGGCGGCACTCTTCGATCCGTACACCTGCGGCGACCGATCCGACACGGGCATCCTGCGGCTGGCGCCAGCGGAGCTCGATGCGATCCTCGCGGCCGGGCGGAGCGCCGGCATCGGGCTGGCCGTGCATGCCATTGGTGACCGGGCGGTCTCGTCGGTCCTCGATGCCATCGAGCGCGGGCCTTCGCGGCAGCCAGGCACTCCCGCAGATCGGCTGGAGCATGCCCAGCTGGTGCGACCCGACGAGCGATCACGGTTCGCCGAGCTGGACGTGACGGCCAGCCTGCAGCCGGTGCACTGTGCATCCGACCGCGTTTCGGCCGAAGCGTGCTGGGCAGATCGCCTCGCCGATGCCTACCCCTGGCGCTCGCTCGTCGACGCCGGGGCGCTCCTCGCCTTCGGCTCGGATGCCCCGATCGAGACGCCTAACCCATGGCACGGCCTGTTCGCCGCGGTGCACCGCCGCTTCCCGCTGGATGGCACGCCCGACTGGCAACCAGCTGCGGCCCTGGATTCGACCACAGCGCTGGCGGCCTACACTCGTGGCCCGGCGGTCGCCATCGGCCGATCCGACGAGGGCCACCTTGGCGTCGGCGCCCACGCCGACCTGGCCGTCCTGAATGTCGACCTGGCCACGCTGCTCGCCGCGGACGAGCGGCTGGCCGACGTGCGATCGGAGATGACGCTGGTCGGAGGCGCGGAGGTGTCGCGCTCGTGACACGGGGCGGCTCACGCTGTACGACAGCACCGGGACAGGCGTAGGATCGATGGCACGAGGTCGCCCGCAGGGCGACCGATGGAGGCGATGATGCGAGACCGTTCCAACGACCGTCAGGCATTCCCGATCGACAAGGACACAAGGCAGCCGGTCGGTCCCGGCCCGGAGGCCACGACCTCCTTCGACCCGACCCGCCTCGACTTCGGCCACTACTCCGGCCGCAGCATCGAGGAGCTGGCGACCGTCGACCCTGATTACCTGCACTGGCTGGCACGCCACGCCTCGGGTGCCCGATACCGGGCGGAGGTCCAGCGTGTCCTCGGCGTGGTTCCACTCTCGACCGACTGGGAGCGCTGAACCGCCGCACCACCGCCGCGCTTCAGCGCGGGTGGTCGTGCCCCCCTCGCGCATCGACCGTCGGGGCCGCGCCACCGTGCTGAGGGTGGCGTCGCAGTCGCCGGCCGAGGAGGCCGTGCGTCGGGCTCGCCACGAAGGCGACCAGGAAGAGCGCCGTGGCCAGCAGCACGATCGTCCCGCCTGACGCGGTTCCTGCGTAGAACGAGATGTAGTAGCCAACCACGCCGACTGCTGCGCCGATCAGCGAGCCGAGCGTGAGCATCGGCACGAAGCGGTCGACCAGCAGGCGCGCCGTCGCCGCCGGGGTGACGAGCATGGCGAGCACCAGGATGATGCCGACGGCCTGGATGCTGACCACGATCGTCACGGTCAGGATGACCAGCAGCAGCGCGTCGAGCCAGAAGACCGGGTAGCCCAGCGCGGCGGCCAGGGTGCGGTCGAAGGAGACCAGGACCAGCTCCTTGTGCAGCGCGGCAAGGACGCCGAGGATGATCGCTCCAACCGCGGCACTGACCGCGATGTCGAGCGCCGACACGCCCTGCAGGTTGCCGATCAGGAACCCGGTCAGGTCCCCCTGGAACGTTTGGCGGGTGCTGATCAGCACCACGCCCAGGGCGAACGCGGCCGCAAAGAAGATGCCGATGGCGGCGTCCTCGCGGATCCGTCCACCGCGCGCCACGAACGCGATGCCGAAGGCCGTCACCAGCCCCGCCACGAGCGCTCCGGCCAGGATGCTCGTCCCGGCGAGGTACGCCAGCACGATCCCCGGAAAGACGGCATGGCTGATCGCATCGCCGATGAAGGCAAGCCGTCGGACCACGACATAGGCACCGATCGCGCCGCAGGTGGCACCCATCACGACGACCTCTGCCAGTGCGCGGAGGACGAAGTCGTAACCGAGCGGATCGGACAGCCAGCCCACCGTTGCCTACCCCGCCTGCGGTTGGTCGGGAGGCCCGTGGTGGCCGCCGCCGTGCACGTGGCTATGGTCGTCGCCGTGGACGATCAGCAGCTCACCTCCGAACGTCGCATGCAGGATCGGCGGCGTGAAGGTCTCGGCCGGCGGGCCGAAGGCGACGACACGCCGGTTCACGAAGCACAGCTGGTCGGAAATGTCGGCCGCCGATTCGAGGTCATGGGTCGCATGCAGGATGGTGGCGCCGCCGTCGCGAAGCTCGCGCAGCAGTTGGACGATGAGATGCTCGGTCGTCTGATCGACGCCGGTCATCGGCTCGTCGAGGAGCAGGACCGATGCCTCCTGCACGAGCGCTCGCGCCAGGAAGACGCGCTGCTGCTGTCCGCCCGACAGGGCGCCGATCTGCCGCTTCCCGAGATCGGCGAGGGCGACCCGGTCGAGCGCCGCGCCCACGGCCGTCCGATCCGCGACGCCCGGCATGCGCAGCCAGCCGAGGCGCGGATAGCGACCCATCATCACCACCTGCTCCGCGCTCACCGGGAAGCTCCAGTCGACCGCCTCGCGCTGGGGGACGTAGGCGAGACGCTTACGCTGCTCAGCGATGGGGCGCCCATCGAGCAGGATCGTTCCGCTCACCTCCGGGGCGAGTCCCAGGATCGCCTTCAGGAGCGTGCTCTTGCCCGATCCGTTCGGACCGATCACGCCCACCAGCGTGCCGCGGGCCACCGTCAGGCTGACGCCCTCCAGCACCGGCCCGTCGCCGTAGCCCGCGGTGACGTCCGCCAGGGCGAGCCCTGCATGTCGCTCAGCCATCTCCCCGACATGATACGCAGTCTCGGCTGTGCTAGCGTAATGGCATGGACCGAAGAACCCTGGCTGCAGGGGACCGACTGGCCGCCGCCGGCGAGCGGGTCACGCGGCAGCGACTGCTGGTGGCCGACGCCCTGGCCGCCGGTGGGCGGCAGCTGACCGCCGACCAGCTGTATCGCAGCCTGCGGAGACAGGAGCCGGGCATCGGACGCGCGACCGTCTTCCGCACCCTCGAAACGCTGGTTGACGCGGGCGTCGCACGACGCCTTGAGCTTGATGGGCATGTGTACGCCTATGTGGCGTGCCTGCCGGAGCACCACCACCATCTCGCCTGCACGCGCTGCGGCCGCGTTGAGGAGATCGACGAGGCCTACGTGCGCCCCATTGCCGAGCGCCTGGAGCGCGAGATGGGCTTCACGATCGACGATGCGCGGCTCGACTTCTACGGTCGATGCGCGACCTGCCGCGCTGAGGAGCAGGCCGCGTCCGGGTGATGCGACCCCGAATCGTCCTGCTTGGCCTCGCCGTGGTCGTCACGGCATGCGCCAACCGGTCCCCCGAGCCTGACGCCGGAATCCTGCGGGTCGTTGCGACGACGACCCAGGTCGGGGAGGCGGCGCGCGTCGTGGGCGGAGATCTGATCCAGGTCACCGTCCTCCTGTCGCCGGGGGCCGAGGCCCATGACTTCGAGATCACACCCACGGCCGCCGCTGCGATCGAGGATGCCGATCTGATCCTCAAGAGCGGGGCGGGGCTCGAGTCGTGGCTGGATGACGCGCTGACGACCATCGGCGGTGCGGAACGCCTGCGCGACATGAGCGTTGGGATCCCGTTGCGAGCGCCTGCCGATGCCGCCACGCCCGACGAGGTCGACCCCCACTACTGGCTCAGCGCGCCGAATGCGATTCGCCTGGTCGAGAACGTGCGTGACGCGCTGGTCGCCGCCCTCCCAGACGGCTCCGCCAGGTTCGAGGCGGGTGCGACGGCCTACGTCGCGAGGCTGGAAGCTGCCGATG